>JAGWZT010000512.1 GCA_018971925.1 Lysobacteraceae bacterium
CGTCGCGCCGTCCGCCACGCAACACGGCTTCGTATACGTCGAGATTGCGCGTCCAATCGAAGCGTGACTGCACGGCCGCGCGGGCCGCCGGCACGCGCACAGGCTGCGGCTGATCCAGCCAACGCAAGGCTTCGGCCAGCATGGTTTCGGGGGAATCGCTGATGCAGCCCAGCCGGCCGTCGAAATCCTCTATGCCTTCCCAGGCCTGGGGCGTCGCGAGCACCGCCTTTCCCATCGCCAATGCTTCCAGTACCTTGTTCTGAATACCACGGGCGATGCGCAGCGGCGCCGCGACGACGTGGGCATGCGCCAGGTACGGACGCATGTCGTCGACGCGGCCCGTGACCGTGATGCCCGCGCGCTGCGCCAGCGCTTGCACCGCTGCCGTCGGATTGCTGCCGACGATGTAGAAGCGTGCGTCCGGCCGCCGCCCGAGGACGCGCGGCCACACTTCACGCGCGAACCACTCCACGGCATCCACGTTGGCGCGGTAATCCATCGCGCCCGTGAACACCACCGCCCGAGCGCCAGTAGGGTAGGGGTTGGCGTGGGCGAGATGAGGATTCCAGTACCCGCCATCCACGCCGTTGGTGATGCCGTGCACCTTGGCCGCCGCAGCGGGAACCTGCTGACGGAAGAACGCCGCCTCGGCTTCCGAAACGAACAGGCTCGCATCGAACCGCATGGCGATCGCGCGCTCGAGCATGGCCAGCCGACGCGCTTCACGCGCGTAAACCATGCGCGCGACGCCGTGCCGCGCCTGTGCGTACTGGCGCCACTTGTCGGAATCGGCGTCGACGAAATCCATCACCCGGTGCAGCGAAGCGTACCGCATCACGAACGGCGCCACGCCGGACGAGTAGCACAAGGTCACGTCCGGCTTGTGTTCCGAAACCACCCGCTCGACCCAGCGCCGCATCACCCGATCGCGGTAGCACGCGACGGTCAGCGCTTCGCCCCGCGGCAACGCCGCCAGCGCACGCCAGCGCGCGCGCCACGGCTGCAAGGGCCGGATGCAGGTCTCTGCGCACACGGCTTCGACCGCGCCGACGTACTGCCAGTCGGCCGGATCGTCCACGAATGTGCCGAGGTATACGCGATGGCGCTCGGCCAGCCGCCGCAGCACGTGGTACGAGCGAATCTTGTCACCCTTGCTGGGCGGCCATGGCAAGCGATGACAGAGGAACAGGACGGATTGCATCAGCCCAGATTCCTCGCCAGCAATGGCCCCAGCGCGCGGCTCACCGGCAGCGGCAGCCGTTGCCAGCCCTTGATGAACCATTTGTACTTGCTGTTGGTGGGGCTGACGTTGGGGACCTCCCGCGCGCGCACCAGGTGATAGGCATAAGGCAACGGCACGGGTTCGAAACCCCAGTGTTTCTTGAAGTGGTACGACCCGGTGTCCTGCTTGCTGCGTCCGAAGTCGAACAGCCGCGCACCGCGCACCGCGGCACGTTGCATCACCGCCCAATACATGAAATCGTTGGCCGCGAGGTCACGTCCGTGCCACACGCTGCCGCCGTAATACGGGTGCACCTCGTCGCGAAAATAAAAACTCATGACCGCCGCGACCGCCTGCCCCTGGTGGCGGACCACCGTGA
>JAGWZT010000074.1 GCA_018971925.1 Lysobacteraceae bacterium
GCCCTTGCCGGACATGGATCACCGGCCCCGGCACGCTGTCGCCGAAGGTCCAGGCCTGGTATTCGACACCGCTGGCGATCGAAACCGAAGCGTCGGTCGATTCGATGTTCACCTCGACGCTGTCGCCCGGCGTGAGCGGCGGCAGGCGCGCATCCCTCGCCTTCTGCACCGGCTCCGTCGAAGCCAGAGAGAGCGGAGATACGGCAGCGGCAGCGGCGCCGGGCGTTGGTGGCCGCACGTTCAAACTGCTGTGCAAGCCCGCCACCAGGAAAAACACCAGCACGGCGATGCCGAACAACGCGGGCCCTTGCACCCGCCAGGAAACCGGCCGCACCGCCGCGGGCAGGATGTCGCTGCGCAGCTCCGAAACCCGCCGCCAAGCTGGCCATGCCTTCTCGATATAGAAGTCCAGGCTGTACGGACTCGGACCCGAACGGCTGTTGATCACCATCAGCGCGATGAACACCAGCACGTAAACGATGCCGGACCCCATGTTGGTGGCCCCCACCGTGTACGGGCCACCGAAGCCTTCGGCCGTGCTCCACACCAGCAGACTGAACAATGCCCCCAGCACGTACACGGTCTTGCGGGCGAAACCCAGCACCAGCGCCAACGCGAGCGCGGTCTCGACGATGCGCGTGAGCCACACGAACAGGTCGGCGTGCGGCGTGACCAGTGCGATCCAGGCGTTGAACCACCAGGCCGACCACGCGGGCTGGCCCTGCGCGGCATTGTGCAGATAGCCGACGTAGTGGACCGCGAAACCCGAGGTCCAGGTGAACGCGGCGTTGGCCACCCAGATCAGACCGAAGGCGACCCGCAACGCGGTTCTCGTCATCGCCGGCCAGGCCTCGGAAAACGGCTCACGAACTTGCGCGTGGGGCATGTGGTGCTCTCCTCGAAGGTCGGTCCACAGCTGATGTTGCTGATGGGTGACTGATCTGGTGTGGGTCCCGCATCCGGCACGATGCCGCGGCGTTCACACCGCCCAAGGTGTCGGCCGCGCGGACAGGCATATCTTAAGCACAGGGAGAAGCCCGCGTCATGTCATGGCGCATTGAGTGCCACCAAGGATCACGCTATAGTGCGCGGCTCGCGCGATCGCGCGGGCAGTTAGCTCAGCGGTAGAGCACTACCTTGACATGGTAGGGGTCACAGGTTCGATCCCTGTACTGCCCACCAATCCTGATGACGCCCGAATCGGGCCGGCCCTGTCACCCGGCTTTTTTGTGCGCGAGTGTCCCCGATTTGTCCCCGGATCCGGGACACGCTTCACGCAGAAGGCGCAGCCAGCACCTTGCCCGGATTCATGATGCCGTCCGGATCGAGCGCGACCTTGATCTTGTGCATCAGCGCCATCTCGACCGGATCCTTGTAACGCGGCAGCACGTCGCGCTTCAACTGGCCGATGCCGTGCTCGGCGCTGATGGATCCGCCGGCGGCATGCACGCGGTCGTGCACCAGCGTGTAGACGTCTTCCTGACGCGCGAGCAGCTGCGCCTCCGTCCAGTCCTCGCCGCGCGCGACGTTGTAGTGCAGGTTGCCGTCGCCGAGGTGCCCGAAGATGACGTTGCGGATACCGGGAAACGCCGCCTGCAACGCCGCGTTGGTGCCCCGCACGAATTCCGCCATCCGCGAAACGGGAATCGAAATGTCGTGCTTGATGCTCTTGCCGGTTTCCTTTTCCGCCATCGGAATGCTTTCGCGCAGGTGCCACAGTGCGTGGCTTTGCGCGAGCGATCCGGCGATCACCGCGTCCCGCACCTGACCGGCTTCGATCGCTTCGCCCACCACGACTTCGAAACGCTCGCGCGCGTGCGCTTCGGATTCGCTGTCCGACACTTCCATCAGCACGTACCACGGCAGCGTCGCCGATGGTCCGTCGAACGGCGGCCGCTGTTGCGGAAAACGTTGCGCAACAAGTTGCAGGCAATCGCCGGACATCAATTCGAAACCGGTCAGCGACGCGCCAAGTCCTGAGCGCGCGCGGCTCAATACGGCGACCGCCGCTTCGATCGATTCCACTGCCAACAATGCGGTACAGTGCGCGGCCGGCAGCGGATACAGCTTCAGCGTGGCCGCGGTGATCACGCCCAGCGTGCCTTCGCTGCCGACGAAGAGATCGCGCAGGTCGTAGCCGGTGTTGTCCTTGCGCAGTCCGCGCAAGCCGTGCCAGATGTCGCCCTGCGCCGTCACCACTTCGACGCCCAGCGCCAGTTCGCGCATGTTTCCGTAGCGCAGTACCTGGGTGCCGCCGGCATTGGTCGCGAGGTTGCCGCCGATGGTGCAACTGCCCTCGGCCGCGAGGCTCAGGGGAAACAGGCGCCCGGCGTCGCGCGCGGCCTGCTGCACCGCCTGCAAGATGCAGCCGGCTTCCGCTTCCATGGTGTCGTTATCGGTGTCGATGCCGCGGATGCGGTTCATTCGTTGCAACGACAGGATCACCGCGCGACCGGAATCGTCGGGCGTCGCGCCGCCACACAGGCCGGTATTGCCGCCCTGCGGGACGATCGGAACGCTCGCCTGCGCGCACAGACGCACGACCGTCGCAACCTCGTCGGTCGAACCCGGCCGCACCACCGCCAGCGCGTTGCCGTGATAGCGCTCGCGCCAGTCCGTTGCGTACGCCTGCGCGTCCGCGCCGGTCAACACCTGAGCCGCGCCGACTGCCGCGCGCAAGGCTTCCAGACGATCCATGGGCCCTGTCCTTCCGGGAACAAGGTTGTCAGTGTAATCGGGACAGGGCACCGCTTCGGGCTGCAAGCACGCTCACGAGCGCGCGGTTGCCGCCGAAGGTTCCTTCGCGGCTTGCGGCTCGCGCACGCGCAGCACGCACAATCCCGCAGCAAAGAGACTGAGGCCGCCCAGCACCAGCGCGTACAGCGGCTGACCGTGGAAGAACCCTTTCAGCAGCACGCCCAGTACGCTGGCGGCCAGCAGTTGCGGAATCACGATGAAGAAATTGAAGATGCCCATGTACACGCCCATCTTCGCGGCGGGCAGGTTGTCCGACAGCAGCGCGTAGGGCAACGACAGGATCGACGCCCACGCGAAACCCACGCCGACCATCGACAGCAGCAGCCAGTGCGGATCGCGGATCAACGCGAACGAGATCAGCCCTGCGCCACCCAATGCCACGTTCACGAGATGGCTCACGCGCAGGCCCCACGCACGCGCCATCCATGGAATCACGATCGCCGCCAGCGCGGCGAACCCGTTGTAGGCGGCGAACAGCACGCCGACCCAGTTCGCACCCGCGTTGTAGGCGGCCGAATGCGGATCGGTGGCGCCGAACTGGACCTGCGTGACTGCGGGCGTGGTGTAGATCCACATCGCGAACAACGCGAACCACGAAAAGAATTGCACCCACGCGAGACGCCGCATCGCTTCAGGCATGCCGTACAGGTCGGCCATCACCTGGTGCAGCGTGCCGCCGCCGCGCGCGAACGACAGCCACCCGAACAACAGCCCGGCGGCGATCAGCATTCCGGCCAGCAGGTACAGATCGCGCATCAGCGAGAAACGCACGATCGCGATCAGCAACAGCACGCCGATGGCGCCGACCAGCAGGCCGAAGCGCCAGGCGCGTTGCATGTTCGCGGGCGCGGTTTCCTCCACCGGATTCTCGAACGCCCGCAGCGTCTCCGGCGGATACTCGCGCGTCGTCACGATGGTCCACAGCACCGAACCCAGCAGCACCACGCCGCCGGCATAGAACGCGTACTTCACGGTGTCGGGAACCGTGCCGTCGGGCGCAGTGTTCGCCACGCCGGCATGCGCCAGCAGGTACGGCAGCATCGACGCCACCACCGCGCCGATGCCGATGAAGAAACTCTGCATCGCGTAGCCCTTCGCGCGCTGTTGCGTCGGCAACTGGTCGCCGACGAAGGCTCGGAACGGTTCCATCGCGATGTTGAACGAGGCGTCCATCACCCACAACAGGCCCGCCGCGATCCACAGCAGCGGCGCGTCCGGCATCGCGAACAACGCCAGCGTCGCCAGCACCGCACCGATCAGGAAATACGGACGGCGCCGGCCGAGCCGGCCCCAGGTGCGATCGGACCAATGGCCGATCAGCGGCTGCACGATCAATCCCGTCAGCGGCGCGGCAATCCACAATGCAGGAATGTCGCCCACGTCGGCGCCCAACGTCTGGAAAATCCGGCTGACGTTGGCGTTCTGCAGCGCAAACCCGAACTGGATGCCGAGGAATCCGAAACACATGTTCCAGATCTGCCAGAACGACAGTGAGGGTTTGCGATTCATGGCTTGGGTGTTTGGACTGGCAGTGGCGCGACGTGCAACGCGCCGATCTTCGCGTCGTTCAACGGACCTTCACTGCCACCCGCGCCGCCTGTGTAGTGCGCGAAATTCCCGAGATCGCTCATGTTGAAGCCCTGCTCCAGGGCAAACGTGCAGTGCGCGCCGGCCTTCGCGCCGAATGCCGCAGACGTGGATAGTTGTTCGCCGATGCTGTGCGGCATCACCACGGGAACGACTTGTTTCGGAGAACCTACGCAAGCGATCGCAAGCCGTTTCACCGCCGCGGTGACGCCGGTGTTGATGGGGCCGTGGTCGTTCACGTAGTCCAGCCATACGCGGAAGCTTCCGCCAGCCGATGCCGTCCACGTGCGCGGCCACGCGCCAGTCACCGCCGCCTCGTCACCGGCGCACGTTGCCGGGCTTGGCAGTGATTCGATGCCGTGTTCGTCGATGCGCATCAGGCGGAAACACTGGCGCGTGCCGGAGCCCTCTATTCCGTTCGCGCCGAGCGTAGCCTGCGCAGAAGGCAAAGTCGAAGCGCTCATGGTTGCCCTTCGACTTCGTGCCTTCGGCGCTACGCTCAGAGCCTGCCCCGGACCTGATCCGGGGGCAAGCGGCGGGGGTGGTAGCATCCACGTCGTCCCGGGTTTGCCGAAACGTTTTCCGTCCACGTAAAGCACGTCGCGACCGCTGTCCGCGCGCACGCGCCACGTATCTCCGTCGCGCATGACGCGCGGTGCGGTCGGCGTAGATGGCGCATACAATGGCGCATCCATGCGCAGCGGTAACGCCAGAACCTCGATCGCCTTCAAGGTGACGACGGTGTTCTTGCCATCGTGCCCCACCTTGTCCGCGACCAGCAGGTTCCCGTCGATGTGCCGGGGACGCTTCAGCGTGATCTTCCGATCAGGCAGCTGCAACGTGATCACGTCGCGCTCCCCGAACAGCATCGGCACCAGCGACGTGGGCAACTTCGGTTCGAGCTTGCCGTCTTCGGTCAGCCCGAACACCCCTTCCGTCACCATGTCGAGGTAACCCGCGACCGACCACAACTGGCGCGGCGAGTCCACCACGGGGCCGCTGAGCTTGCCTTCATCGACGTGCGTCGACTGCGTGAGCAGCGCGTAATTCTCCATGTTGGAACCGGCCAGCGCGGCGCCGCGCATGATCGATTCGATTTCGAATGCGATCAGCCTTGGATCATCGACCTCGCGCGCCGCACGCAGCGCGTAGGCACTGACGAACGGCCAGATTGCACGATTGTGGTAGATCGGCTGGTCGGCGCGCTCGGGCCAGATCACTGGGCTACCCGCCGGCCACGCGGGATAGTGCGCCAGCGAGGAACGCGCGCGCTCCGCATCGGCGACGCCGCTGGTGGTCGCGAGCGACAGGCCCAGCAGGTCGTAGGCTTCCACCGGCAAGCCGTCGCCGCCGATGTAGCTCATGTACATACCGCGATCGGCGCGCCAGAAATGCGCGTTGATCGCCCGTTTCAACGCATCGGCTTGCGAGCGGTACGTCGCGGCACGCGCATCGCCACGCTGCGTCGCCATGCGCGCGGCCAGCCGCAACGCCTCGTAGTGCAGCACGTTGGTGGACAGTGCGAACGATTGCGCGATGAACACCACGTTGTCTTTCGTCCATTCCGGATAGCTCTGCTCACGCCAATCGAGGAACGAAGTTTCGCCGCGATACAAACCCATGCCCGTGTCGAAGGCGTATTCGCGATCCTGCGCCAACGTGTCGTTCAACGACTGCCAGACCTTGTCGGCAAACGCTTTGTCATCGAGCAGATGCCGCGCGCCGAGGAACCACACCACGCGGTCGGTGCTGATCGGCCAGCTTCCGCCCGAGCCGGTGTCCTGCATCGGGTACAGGCCTTGCTGTACGTCTTTCGCGCGTACATCGGACAGCTTGAACAACAAGCCGTTGCGCGAGCGCGCCGTGTCGAAGCGCCACAAACCCAGATCGACCGAGTAGGAAAGATCGCGCGTCCACACGTAATGCCACTTCTCGCCGGTCTCGAAGCAATGGCACGGAATCGGCTGGCCGTGGTCGAACGCATCATCGCGGATTGCGCTCACCGAATCCTGCTTCAGGTCGTCCTGCGCCATCGCGAACAAACCGTCGAACAGCGGACTGGCCGTGCGCACGTCCCAACTGCCTGTGGGCACGTTTCGTTCGCCGGACTGACCGTGCAGCACGTAGCCGCCATGGGATGATGTCGTGACGGCCACGCGTTTGCCTTGCCATTCGAGGCTGTCGTGCCATACCGGCGTTGCAGCGGCAGTGCTGCCGGCCAGCAACAGGGCAGCGAGCGCGATCAAGGCGGCGCCGTCCCGATGCGCAGGTCGGCGGGCGTACCTGCGGGCACCTTCACCCACGTCACCGCACCGTAGCGATCGTGGCCGCTGGCCCAACCTCCAGCGGCCGACGCCTTCAGTGCATCGAGGGCAGCTTCCGCATGAAGCGGTTTGCCATTCGCGAGCACCGAGTGCGCGGCACCGCCATGGATGGCGAGCAGATACCAGCTCGCGGCCGGCCTGTAGTTGCCCGTCGGCGCGGCCAATGTGAATTCCATCGCACTGCCCTGTTTACGTGTCGACATCGTTTGCAGGAAATACACACCCTTCTCGTACGCGTAGCTTTCGCCGTCGTCGTCGTAGTAATCGAAGTGCGTGGGGTGGTCCGACGGGAACACCTGCACCGTTACGGTCGTGACCGGATGCTGGCCCACGTAGTCCATCACCGGCTGCATCGGGATGATCGCGCCGGCGCGGATGAACAGCGGGATGTCGCGCCATGTTTTCGCATCCATCGGATGGTCGATCGTTTGTCCGCCCGCGTACGTCTTGCCAGTGAACCAGTCGGTCCATGTACCCGCGGGAAGGTAAATGCGTTTCGTTGTCTGACCCTGCTCGACCACCGGCGACACCAGCAGCCACTGGCCGAACAGCCACGCATCGACGTCGTTGCGCACGTTCGGATCGTGCGGCCAGTCGAACGCCAGCGGGCGCACCAAGCCGACGCCGTGCGCGTAATCGGCATGCTGGTAGGCGTAGATGTAGGGAATCAGCGCATAGCGCAAACGGATCGCATTGGTCGCGGCTGCCTCGGCCACAGGCCCGTAACGCCACGGCTGGCGCTTCTCGTTGAATGTTCCATGCACGCGGAAGATCGGCGTGAACGCGCCGAATTCGATCCAGCGCGCGTAGTTCTCGTCGGATGGATGGCCGTTGAAACCACCGCCATCCATGCCCCATTTCATTTCACCGACTTCGATCGCGCTCAACATGCGGGTGCGCTGTGCGGCCATGCTGGCGAAACCGGTGTCGATATCGCCCGACCACATGCCATAGGCGTAACGCTGCGATCCCAGCCAGAAGTTGCGGTTGATCGACCACACGCGCTGGTCGCTCACCGCGCGCTGCGCGTCGTACAACGCACGTTGCATGTTGAGGAACTGCGTGTTCGAAGTGGGTGCACCATCCTTGCCGTACACGTCGGCCTCGTCGTTCCACCAGCCGGCGATGCCATCGTCGAAGCCGTATTTGATTGCAAGCTCGCCGAACCAGCGCCGGGCTTCCGACTTGTCGAAATCGACATCCTTCGCCAACTTGTGCGAGAAGTATTCCGGATACGCCTGCTCGCCCGGTATCCACAAGTCGTGCGCGGTGGCGTAGTCGCCCTCGGCCGTGCCCAGCAAAAGACGCGGCTTCATGATGCCGGTGAGGTGCACGCCTTCGGCAGCGAGCGTCTTGGCAAGCTTGCCGCCGGGACCATCAGGAAACTTCACGGGATTCCAGCGGAACTCGCCGTAGTCGCCCAGCCCCCACGCCTTCCAGTCGAAATCGAGGGTGAAGTTGTCGAG
>JAGWZT010000075.1 GCA_018971925.1 Lysobacteraceae bacterium
GCGGTGCCCGGACGCAGCACGGTGCCGCGCGCTTCCGCGCCAGTGGTGCCAGTGTCTGCCGTGGTACCCGCGCAATCATCGGCAGCGAATCCGCACGCGGCGCCGGTCGCCGCGGCCAAGCCTGTCGTTGCTCCGCGCATCGCGGGCATCGCGGATTGGGAGAACTGGATCGCGCAGGCCGATCTGGGTGGCCCGGCGGGCCTGTTGGCGCGGCATGCACTGCCGAAGTCGTTCGAGGGTGAGGTGTTGACACTGGCCGTGAAGCCCGATCACATGATCTTTTGCACCGATTCGGCCAACAAGCAATTGCAGGACAAACTCGGCGAGGCGATCGGCCGCAGCTTGCGCGTGCGCATCGTGCACGAGGCGGTTGCCGAAACACCAGCCGCCCGTGCGGCCAAGGCGCGTTCCGACGAGCAGGCCGCGGCCGAACGCTCGATGGCCGACGACCCCATCATCCAGGACATGCAGCGCCAGCTCGGCGCGCAGGTCATCCCTGACAGCATTCGACCCGCAGGCAGACAGGCATGAAAGGACAACTGGGACAATTGATGCAGCAGGCGCAGCGCATGCAGGAGGATCTGAAGCGCGCGCAGGAAGAAATCGCGAAACTCGAAGTCACCGGCAGCGCCGGCGGCGGCATGGTGGAAGTCACGATGACCGGCCGCCACGAAGTGCGGCGCGTGCGTATCGATCGCAAAATGATCGCGGATGATCCGGAAATGGCCGAGGACATGGTCACGGCCGCGGTCAACGATGCGGTCAACAAGGTCGCCGAAGCGAGCCAGCAGAAACTTGGCAGCGTGAGCTCCGGAATGAATCTGCCGCCGGGTTTCAAACTTCCTTTTTGATTGCATGAGCGGCGATTCCACTCTTCTTTCCGAGCTGATCGAAGCGCTGCGCTGCCTGCCCGGAGTGGGCGCCAAGAGCGCGCAGCGCATGGCATTTCACTTGCTGGAGCGCGATCGCGAGGGCGGTGTGCGCCTTGCCGCGGTGCTGCAGCAGGCGATGCGGCACATCGGGCATTGCAAGTCGTGTCGCAACTTCAGCGAATCCGGTGAATGCGCGATCTGCGCAAATCCGTCGCGCGACCCCGCGTCGCTGTGCGTGGTGGAGACGCCCGCCGACCTGCTCGCGATCGAGCAGGCTACCGGTTATCGCGGCAGATACTTCGTGCTGATGGGACGCCTGTCGCCATTGGACGGACTCGGGCCATCCGAACTGGGCGTTGACCTGCTGACACGCAGGCTCGCGGAGGGCGAGGTGCGTGAACTGGTGATCGCAACCAACCCGACTGTGGAAGGCGAGGCGACGGCGCACTGGCTTGGCCAGCTCGCGCGCGCCGCCGGCGTACGTGCCACGCGGCTGGCGCACGGCGTGCCGCTGGGCGGCGAATTGGAATACGTCGACCGTGGCACGCTGGCGCATGCGTTCGGCAGCCGTCATTCACTCGACGATTGAAACCTGCTGCGCTACTCGCCACATCCATGTGGCTCGCCCTGCGGACCGCCTGCGGCGTTCAAACCGGCAGTCCGTGCCGGTTTAGTCGGCAGCTTGCGCGTCGGCGGTGCTTGCACTGCGACGGCAGGATGCCGGAGCGAACATTCGCGAAGCGAATGGCCCAAAGGGCGAGCCGCGGACGCGGCGAGTTATGCTCACGTACTGTCGTGTACGCTTCGCTTGCTGCGGTTGACTCGCCACATCCATGTGGCTCGCCCTGCGGGCCGCCTGCGGCGTTCGCATCGGCAATCCTGCCGATGCCGTCGGCGCCACGCAATCTGCCGTCGCTCGCGACGGTTTCAATCACCGAGGTTCCTGATGACCGACACCATCTTCGACAAGATCGTCCGCCGCGAGATTCCTGCCGACGTCGTGTATGAGGACGACGACGTCCTCGCGTTTCGCGACATCCATCCCCAGGCGCCGGTGCATGTGCTGTTCATCCCCAGGAACAAGTCACTGCCCACCCTGAACGACTGTGGCGAAGCCGACGCGCCGCTGCTTGGCAAGTTGCTGCTGGCGGCGTCCGCCTATGCCAAACAGGAAGGTTTTGCCGATGACGGTTACCGCTGCGTGATCAACTGCAACCACGGCGGCGGCCAGACGGTGTTCTACCTGCACGTGCACCTGATGGCGGGCAAGCAGATGCCTGAGCGGATGGTCTGACCCGGCACGGCACACCACAGAAAGAAGCCCGCTTGCGCGGGCTTCTTTCCGATGGCTGGCGAATCAGCCTTTCTTCGGCGGCGGTGGCGGCGGCGGTACCGGACGCGGCACCACGATCACGCGCGGTTGGAAGAACAACGAACCACCCCAACCGCATCCCCATGGCGACCAGAACGGATCGCAGAACCCGCCCCATGGACCCCAAGGTCCGTAGGGGTATGGGTTCGCAGCGTACATCGGCCGCGGTTTCCACAGGTATACGTTGTTGGCGTCAACCTTGGGATAGGTGTAATCGAACTGGCCGATCTTGTGTTGCACGGTGCCGTCGAGCGTGCCGGTCACGGTGATCTCGCGGCCCTTGGCGAACACTTCAGGATCATAGAAACCTTGCTTGCAGGCGACGAAACGGCCAAGGCTTTCCTCGCCGCCTTTCGGGCGCGCCTGCGAATCCAGCGGTTCGGCGAGCACGAAGAAGCAGGTTTGCTGCTCGCGCGGCTCGGTCTGGATGATTTCGCCGCCCCAGCGCACCGGCGCAGAGGCGGCCGTGCCGTTTTGCGCCGCGCTCAGCGCCACCTGTGTGTAATTGCCTTGCAAGGGCTGCGGAATGGTGGCGCAGCCACCCAGGGCCAGCGCGCCCACGACTGAAACGAACAAGACGCGACGTGACATGAGGTGCCTCCAGTCAATACCTTCTATCAATGAGTGCCGTCAGAAGACAAACAAGTTTCATGGAACCATATACCTATTTGAGCACATGGCGGGGATGAAAGTTACGTACGCGCCGTGCGAACGCGCGGGTTTGTTCAGGCGGCGGCTCGGCACATGCATAACGCAGAACAAGGTATTCGGTTGACAGTGTACGCAATGTGGACGCCGAATCGGGCAGTGCGGCCACCGAGCGCGAAAAGAAGTCGCGCGGGCCTTCCGCGGTCCCGCGCACGATGCCGATGCGCGCCAATCGGTGCTGCAGCCGCTGCTGCGCGGTGGCCAGCGCGTCGCGTGGTTTGTGGTGCGGGCGCAGCGACGCGAGCAGCGCACCGAAACCGAGCGTCAGGAACACGGCAATGGCGAGGCCGATGCCCAGCATCTGCGCGGTGGCGTGTTCGACGCCGAACGGCCTGAAGAGGCGGCCCTGCGAGAGCGCATCGAAGCCCACCACCGTTTGTCCCCACCAGCGATTGATCACATCAAGGCGGTTTTGCCATGGCATCCACCAGCTGCGGTTGCCGCCGCCGACGTCGCCCGCCGCACCGCCGGTATCGGCCAGGATGATGCGGCTCACCGCGGCGGTCGGATCGACACGCACCCAGCCGCGGCCCGCAAGCCAGACTTCCGACCAGGCGTGTGCGTCGGATTGGCGAATCAAGAGGTAGTGCGCGAACGCATTCCAGTAGCCGCCCTGGTAGCCCACCACGACGCGCGCGGGGATGCCCGCGGCGCGCATCAGGAACGTGAAGGCGCTGGCATAGTGTTCGCAAAAACCGGTTTTGGTATTGAACAGAAAGTCGTCAACGCTGTTGCGGTCCAGCGGCGGTGCGTCGAGGTCGTACACGAAGTCGCCATCACGGAACAGCGCGAGTGCATCCCGGACGATCGCGGCATCGTCGCCGCCCGCCGCGGTGCGCCAGCGTTCCGCGAGTGCGTGTGCGCCCGGGTCGAATCCGGCGGGCAACTCCAGCGCGGCCGCGCGGATGCGCGGATCGAGCCGTTCGGGCGCAAGCTGGTAATCGGTGGCGGAGGCGACGCGGTAGTGGAGGGTCTGGTCGATGGGTTTGCTCGACGACAACGTGTGGTCGGGCCCCATCACCGCGTCCTCCGGGGCATCGACCGGTACGTCCAGAGCGAACATCCAATGGCGGTGGCTGGGCAGCAGCGTGACGTCGTAATGCGTGAGTGGATCGTGGACACCCACCGGTACCGGTGGCCACGGGCGCCGCGCTGCGGCGCCGGGCACCCACGCACGGCCATCGAACGACCACAGCACCATGCCGCGGAAGTAACGTTGGTTTTCCGGTGGCGGTGCGCCGTCGAAACCGATGCGCATCGCTACCGCGTTGTCGGTCAGCAATGAGTGCAGGTCGCCCGGCGCCATGCGGTCCGTCATGCCGGTGCGCGCCACGCCGTTGCCCGGTGCGCCCCACAGCGGTGTCGCCAAACGCGGGATCAGCAGGAAGCCCAGCAATGCGGCAGGCAGGCTTGCGCCCAGCAGTACCGCGCCGGTCCTGAACGCAGGTAGCCAACCCGATTCCGGCAGACCCGGTTCGAGCGCGCGCAGCGTGGCCAGCGCCGGCAACAGCATCAGGCCTACGATGATCGTGAAAGCCAACGCCTGGTCGAACAGCAGCGCGCTCATCAAAATGAAGCACGCGAAGCCGACCGCCATGCGCGCATCGCGCGGGCGTTCGCTTTCAAGCAGCTTCACGGCCAGCAGCCCGCACACGATTGCCGCGCCCGGTTCGCGTCCGAACGGCGTGCCGTACACCGCAACCACGGCCGCCGGGACGGCCACCAGTAGCGCGACACGCAACCACGCGGAGACGCGTCCGCGCTGGCGCCTGCGCTGCCACCAGCGCGCGGCGACGATCGCGGCGAGTACGGTGGTGTACCACACCGGCATGTGCGGGGCGTGCGCCGCGAGCACGCAGAGCACCGTGGCGCACAACAACGTGAAAGGCAACGGCGCGAGTCCGCTTGCCGGGCCATGGGTGCCGGTCGGGATCCGCGGCGCCTTCACGGCAACTCCGCCAGCGCAGTCAGGCAGCGGTGGTAGTGCGCGGCGTCGCTGCCGGGTCCTAGCGCGCGGCGATCGTCGAGAATCAATGTCCACGGGTGCGCTGCGGCGTACGCATCGCACACCCAGGCCGCGAGGCGCGAGATCCGCGTTTCGCGATCGAGGCCGGACAGGTCGCGCCAGTCGAAACGCAGCGGTTGCCCCGGCGCGGCGCGGTCGAATTCCCGCACCAGCAGGTGGTCGTGGCGGGCGCTGGCCTTCCAGGCGACGTGCCGGATCGGATCGCCCACGTGGTATTCGCGCAGTCCCGCGAATTCGTCACCGCCGGTGATGCGCTCCCGCGGGTCGTCGTGGTGCGCTGGCGGGCGGCCATCGCGCAGGATGCGCGGGTAAACCAATGCGCGCTGGTCCGGCGTGATCCAGCTCCAGGCCCGGAACAGGCTGAACGGCAGCGTGCTGGAAAACCGCATGCGTGGTATCGGCATCCAGCCGCGCGCGTCGGTGGGCGCGGTCACCGTGGCGCGGCTGACGCCACGCCGCAGGGGGCACGCCTGCTCAATGTCGTCGAGCGCGACGTGCAGGCCCGGCCGCGCGCGGGCGTCGTCGGCGAAGGCGAGGTGGATCGGCAACCGCGCGTCGCAAAAGCCGTGGTCGGCGTGCAGCGAACGCAGGGTGAGGTCGTGCAGTTCGCGCCAGGTCAGCAACATGCTGCTCGCAAGCGCGGCGCCGAGCATGCAGGTGAGCAGCAGCGCGGCGTTGTTCTGGTAGTTGAGCGCGCCGATGAGCATGGTCGCCAGCAGCACCGCGAAACCCAGACCCGCGCGGGTCGGCACGATGTAGACGCGGTTGCGATCGAGCGTGACCGGCAATGCTTCCGGCCGGCGCCCGCGCGCAAGCGCGGGCAGCCAGCGCCGGATACGCGCCGCCAGACTCTCGTGTTCCCGTATCGCGGCGTCCATCGTCACTTCCGCTCACTCGACGGCAACGGTTTCCAGCAGCGCCTGCGCCAGCGTGTCGCGCGCCAGGTTGCGGGCCGGGATCAGGCGGTGTCCGGCGATGGCGACGAACACGGCTTGCACGTCTTCGGGCAGCGTGTAATTGCGGTCGCCCAGCAGTGCCCATGCGCGCGCGCAAGCGAGCAGGGCCAGCCCCGCGCGCGGCGACAATCCAGTTCGAATATCAGGATGCTTGCGGCTGGCGGTGACGAGCGCCTGCACGTAATCGAGCAGGGCGGGACTGGCGGTGACGGCGCGTGCCTGCCGGCGCAGCGTCATGATGTCGGGACCGGACAGGCGCGCAGCCATGCGTTCGAGCATCGCGCTGCGATCCTCGCCGGTCAGAAGGCGGCGTTCGGCATCGGCGTCGGGATAGTCCAGCGAGATCCGCAACATGAAACGGTCAAGTTGCGAGTCGGGCAGGGGGTAGGTGCCGGCCATGTCCAGCGGGTTCTGGGTCGCGACCACGAAGAACGGTTCGGGGAGTGCGCGGCTGGCGCCGTCCACCGTGACCTGGCCTTCAGCCATGGCTTCGAGCAGCGCACTTTGGGTTTTCGGCGTGGCGCGGTTGATTTCGTCGGCCAGCAGCAGTTGCGCGAAGATCGGACCCTGCTGAAAGCGAAAGGCACCGCTGTCACGGTCGAATACGCTGACACCCACGATGTCGGTGGGCAGCAGGTCGGAGGTGAACTGGATGCGCCGGAAACTCAGGCCCAGCGTGGTGGCCAGCGCGTGCGCCAGCGTGGTCTTGCCAACGCCGGGCACGTCCTCCACCAGCAAATGCCCGCCCGCCAGCAGGCACGCGAAAGCCATCCGGATCGGCTGGTTCTTGCCGACCAGCACTTCGTTGACCTGCGCGATTGCGGCGTCCAGGCGCTGCCGCGTCAGGCTGTCGGCCTTGGCGGCGACGGTAAAATTCTGATCCATGTTTGTCCCGGATGCGTTGAACCCGGGGCAGTGTACGACGGCGGGCGTCGCGGCCGGGTCAGGGCAGGGCGAAACCGGCTTCGCGCAGAAGTTTGGCCAACGCGATCAGCGGAAGTCCGATCAAAGCGGTGGGATCGGTGCTTTCAATACGTTCGAACAAGGTGATGCCGCCGGCTTCGGACTTGAAGCTGCCCGCGCAGTCGAGTGGACGTTCGCGTTCGAGGTAGCGGTCGATCTCGGCGTCGGTGAGCTCGCGGAAGACGACGCGGGTGAGATCGAGCGCTGACCGGCAGTGCCCATCGCGGGTATCGACTACACAGAGCCCGGTGAAAAAATCAACGACTTTTCCGCTGCTTGCGCGTAATTGCTCATGCGCAATCTCGATGCTGCCGGGCTTGTGCAGCACCGTGTCGCCGAGTGCGGCAACCTGGTCGGAACCGATCACCAGCGCATCGCTGCGGTTCGATGCGGCGGCCCGCGCCTTGGCCTCGGCCAGCCTCGCAGCTCGCGCGCGCGGTGTTTCCGCCGGCAGCGGCGTTTCATCGGTGTCAGGCGCGGCCTGCTCGAAGTCATCGATGATGCGGTGCAGCAACCCGGCCCGGTAGCGCGAAGTCGAGCCGAGGACGATCCGGGGCACGCTCATGGCTGCTGCGACAGGTCTTCGATCTTTTCGCGCACCGCGGTTTCCAGCGCGCGTTGCGCGGAATCCAGCTCGCGCAGCTGCTGCCCCAGCGCGCCGCGCGCCTTGCCCATCGCGGTGACGGCTGCATCCAGTTCGTGCTGGCTGGCATTTTCGGCTTCGTCGCGAAGCCACAGGCGATGCGCCAGCAATTCGCGCAGCGCGGCATCGATTGCCAGCTTGGCGTGGGCCTCGCCGGCCGCGGGCTGGCTCGGGCTGAGCGACATCGACGCGTGCGCGCGCTGCAGGCGCTGGCGGCACTCTTTGAGGTCATGCTCGATGCCGTCCGCTTCGAGATAGAGCGTGCGCAGGGTGCGTTGGTGCCGCATCTGCCGCAGCAGCAGCCATGCCACCGCGGCGCAGGCGATGATCGCCACCAGCGCGGGCAGGAGGATGGCGAGCAGGGTGGCGGAAGGGGAAGGCAAGCGCGGACCTTGCGTACTCTATAATAAGGAAGGCAAGCATGATACGGGCCAATCCGTCGGCGTGCCCGGCGGTTGACTTTGTGCAGTGCGGAATCTAGCATTCCGCGCTTATGTCCGCGTCCCTGCCAGCTTCCGTGGACGCCGAGCGCATGGTGGCCGGGCGGCGGTCGTTCGAGGGTGTCCTGCCGGTCGCGGAATTGCCCCGGCT
>JAGWZT010000076.1 GCA_018971925.1 Lysobacteraceae bacterium
ACCCGCACCGGCTCGTTCGCCGCCATGCCTGCGCTGGCCGACGTCCACGCCTTCCTGGAGCAACACGCATGAGCGATTTTCCCGACTTCCGCTCCCCGGCATTCCTCCGGCAGCACATCCGCGAGACGATGGCGTTCTATCACCCGCATTGCATCGATCCCACCGGCGGCTGTTTCCACTATTACAAGGACAACGGCGACATCTACGATCGCGTGGACCGCCACCTGGTCAGCAGCGCGCGCTTCGTGTTCGATTACGCGATGTACGCGCGCCACTTTGGCGGCGCCGAGTACCTGGATGGCGCACGCCATTGCGTCGCCTTCATCCGCGATGTGCATCGCAATCCGTCGACCGGCGGTTACACGTGGACGTTGCGCAACGGCAAGCCGGAAGACACCACCAACCACTGCTACGGCGCGGCGTTCGTGCTGGTTGCCTACTCCCAGGCGCGCATGGCCGGCATCATCGAAGCCACCGCATGGATGGACGAACACTGGAATCTGTTGGAACAACGCTATTGGGATGCCGCAGCGGGCCTGTACCGCGACGAAGCCGACGCGAACTGGCACTTCTCGAACTACCGTGGCCAGAACGCCAACATGCACATGTGCGAGGCCATGCTGACCGCGTTCGAGGCCAGCCAGGATCACCGCTATCTGGATCGCGCGTACACGCTTGCGGACAATATGACGCGCAGGCAAGCGGCCAAAGCCGGCGGCCTGGTGTGGGAGCACTACGACTCGAACTGGGAAATCGATTGGGAATACCACAAGGACAACCCGAAGGACCTGTTCCGTCCATGGGCATTCCAGCCCGGCCACCAGACCGAATGGGCCAAGCTGCTGTTGATCATGAGCCGTCATCGCGATGCCGACTGGCTGCTGCCGACCGCACGGCACCTGTTCGATACCGCCGTCGCGCGTGCGTGGGACGACCAGTACGGCGGCCTGTGCTACGGCTTCGCGCCCGACGGTTCAATCTGCGACGACGACAAATACCACTGGGTGCAGGCCGAATCGCTGGCCTGCGCGGCGCTGCTGGCCGAGCGCACCGGCGAGGAAAAATATTGGGACTGGTACCAGCGCCTGTGGGAATACGCGTGGGCGCATTTCGTCGACCACGAATACGGCGGCTGGTACCGCATCCTCACCCGCGACGGCCGCAAGGTCGACGACGAGAAAAGCCCTGCCGGCAAAACCGACTACCACAACATGGGCGCATGCTACGAAGTGCTCAACGTGGTGGGCGGATCGGATGACGCAAGCGGGAGCCGGTCATGACTTTTGCGTACGGTTTCCTTCGCACGCCGCGCCGCGGTGCGTACGTCGCGGCGGCGCTGGCGTCGGCGCTGTGCTGCGCGGCCGCACCTGCGCAAACGACGGCCCCGGTCGATGCGGTCAATCCGCTGATCGGCAGCCGCAACGGGGGCAACACTTTTCCGGGTGCCACGTTGCCGTTAGGGATGTTGCAGTGGAGTCCCGAAAATACCAGGGGCAAGCATGACCGCACCGCCGCGCCGGGTGGCTACCAGTACGACGCCACCCGCATCCGCGGCTTCAGTCTGACGCACCTGTCGGGCACGGGTTGCGCCGGCGCCAGTGGCGACATTCCGTTCATGCCAGTGACGATTCCGGTTTCGACCTCGCCTTCGACCGACGCGCGCGATTCGATCTACGCGAGCGACTTCTCGCACGCCGATGAACACGCGGCACCCGGCGACTATCGCGTCAAGCTCGCCAACGGCGTTTCGGTGGAACTCGCCTCGGCACTGCGCAGCGGCATCGCCAGCTTCGCGTTCCCGGCCGGGCGACCGGCCAACCTGCTGGTGCGCGTTTCGGATTCGGAAGTCGGCAGCAGCGATGCGACGGTCGCCATCGATCGCAAGACGCGAACCATCAGCGGCTCGGTCACGAGCGGCAATTTCTGCGGGTATCTGTCGAAAGCCGACCGCCGCAGCTACTACACGCTTTACTTCGTCGCGAAATTCGACCAGCCGTTTGCAACGACCGGCACATGGCATGACACAACCGTGCAAGCGGGCGCTACGTCGGCGCACGGCGGCACCGGTTATGGTGACAAGGGTTTCCCGCCACCCGGCAAGGGCTCTGGAGCGTGGGCGGGCTTCGCGCCGGGCAGCAACGTGCAGGTGCGGGTGGGCATTTCCTACGTCGGCCTCGCCAATGCGCGCGCCAATCTCGCCGCCGAAATTTCGGCCGGCACCACGCTGGCGCAAGTGCGCGATCGCGCAAGTGCCGCGTGGAACGGCGCGCTCGGACGCATCGCGATCGAAGGCGGAACACGGGACCAGCGCACCACGTTCTACACCGCGTTGTACCACGTGCTGTTGCAGCCAACTACGTTCAGCGACGCCAATGGCGAATACCGCGGCTTCGACCGGAAGATCCATCACGTCGAGGGCACGCAGAAAATCCAGTACGCGAACTTTTCCGGCTGGGACGTGTACCGCTCGCAATTGCAATTGCTGACGTGGCTGATGCCGAAGGTCGGCAGCGACATCGCGCAGTCGCTTTACAACCAGGCGCGCCAGAACCACGGCGAATGGGATCGCTGGACCCACGCCTCGGGCGGCACGCACGTGATGGCGGGCGATCCGTCCGTGCCGGCGTTGGCCGGTATTTACGCGTTCGGCGGACGCGATTTCGACCTGCGCGGTGCCTACGCGTCACTGAAGGACGCGGCCACCCAGGTCACTGCGAACGACCTGAGCGATGCGGGTTGCAACGTCGAATGCGTGGGCCAGCGTCCCTCGCTCGACCAGTGGATGAAGCTGCATTACATCGCCGCGAAATCGCATGCGTGGGGCGGTGCCGGCGAAACATTGGAAGATGCCACCGCCGATTTCGCATTGTCGCAATTGGCCAGCGCGGCCGGCGACGACGCAGGCCATGCATTGTTCCTCACCCGTGCCGGCTATTGGCGCAACCTGTTCAACCCGCACGCAACTGCAGGCGGCGGTTACATCCAGAACCGCAATGCCGACGGTTCATGGCCCGCGTTCACGCCGGGCACCGACGACGGCTTCGTCGAAGGCACCGCCGCGCAATACCTGTGGATGGTGCCGTTCGACGTGCACGGCCTGTTCGACGCTTTGGGCGGCCGCGTCAAGGCTGCCGCGCGGCTGGACGCGTTCTTCCATGACAAGAATGGCAATTGGGCACTGACCAACGCCGGCCCGCTGCATCCGGAATTGAACAACGAACCGTCGATCGGAACGCCATGGCTGTTCGACTTCGCCGGCCAGCCATGGCAGACCCAGAAGGCCGTGCGCGTGGTGCTCGACACGATCTGGAAGAATGCGCCCGACGGCATCCCCGGCAACGACGACTTGGGCGAAATGTCGTCGTGGTACGTGTGGGCCGCGCTGGGCCTGTATCCGGCAATTCCCGGGCGCGCTGAACTGCTGCTGGGCAGCCCGTTGTTTCCGCGCGCGGTCATCCATCGGCTGGGCGGCGACGTGACGATTAACGCACCGGATGCGAATCAAAGCAACGTGTACTTGCACGCACTGACGCTTGACAGCCAGCCCTGGCACAAGCCGTGGCTGCCGGAATCGTTTGCACTGCATGGCGGCACGCTGCACTTCACACTCGGCGCGGACCCTGACAAGGCGTGGGGCAGCGATCCTGCCGATGCACCGCCTTCCTTTCCGCCGCCCACCGGCGCGCACGCGGAGCAGCGCCCATGAAGATGCGTTTTGCGTTCCATGCAATATGCGCGATCGCCTTGCTCGTGCCCGCCGCGGCGTCCGCCGCTCCCCCGTCCCCGGTCGATTCCGCAGCGATGGCTGCGCGCGTCAAGGCGGAATTCCTGCACGCATGGAACGGCTACCGACAGTACGCGTGGGGCCACGACGAACTCAAGCCGCTCAGCAAAAAACCATTCGACTGGTACGGTCAATCGCTGCTGATGACGCCCGTGGATGCGCTGGACACGCTGGTGCTCATGGGTTTGAACAGGGAAGCCGACGAAGACCGCGCGCTGATCGACAGCAAGCTCGACTTCGACAAGGATATCGACGTCAAGGTGTTCGAGATCAACATCCGTCTGCTCGGTGGCCTGCTCTCCGGGTACCAGTTGACCCACGATCCAGTACTGCTGAAAAAGGCCGAGGATCTCGGCACCCGTTTGCTGCCGGCGTTCGATTCACCCACGGGCCTGCCGTACCGCTTCGTGAACCTCAGGACCGGCAAGGTGCACGGCACGGTTTCCAACCCCGCCGAAACCGGCACGCTGATCCTGGAATTCGGCACGCTCGGCAAGCTCACCGGCAAGCCGGTGTTCTATGCAAAAGCCAAGCGGGCGCTGATCGCGACCTTCGAGCGGCGATCGAAGATCGGGCTGGTCGGTGCCGGCATCAACGTCGAAACCGGTGCGTGGACCGACACCGATTCCAGCATCAGCGGGGGCATCGACAGCTACTACGAATACCTTTGGAAATGCTGGCGGCTGTTTGGCGACAAGGATTGCCTGCGCATGTGGAAGGCCAGCATTTCTGCGGCCAACCGATACCTCGCCGACGACTTCCACGGAGAGCTCTGGTACGGCCACGCCGACATGAACACGGGCAGGCGCACCGCCACGGAATACGGTGCACTGGATGCGTTCTTCCCCGGCCTGCTCGCGCTGTCGGGCGACGTCAAGCGCGCGGCACGCCTGCAGGATTCGTCGTTCCGCATGTGGAACCTGTACGGCATCGAACCCGAAGTGCTGGACTACCGCGCGATGAAGATCGCTTACGACGGCTATGCGCTGCGGCCCGAGATCGTCGAGTCGACCTTCTACCTGCACCACTACACGCACGATCCGAAGTACCTCGGGATGGGGCGCACGATGTTCGACGATTTCGTGAAGTATTGCCGCAGCGATGCAGGCTACGCCGCGCTGAAAAGCGTGGTGACGAAACAGCAGAAGGACGACATGGAAAGTTTCGTGCTGGCCGAGACCTTCAAGTACTACTGGCTCCTGTTCCACCCGCAGTCGCTGGACTTCAACGCGGTGACCTTCAACACCGAGGCGCACCTGCTGCGGCGTACATGGTGATCATGCGGCCGATATGTTCCAGGCCTCCCTACACGTCCATCGAAGCGACTGTCGTGGAAAGTCGGGCCATGGAGCGGTCGGCCATGGATGGCGGCTTTGGCCGTTTCTATCTTGCACAACCCTGTTGGTAGAACTTAGAACGGTATGTCGTCGTCCTCGAAACCGCCATTGTCCTGTGGCAGCGGGGGCTCGGATGCGCGTGGTGCACCACCCGACGGCGCGCCGGAGGGACGGCCCTGCGGTTGGCGCTGGCGGTAACCGCCCTCGCCGCGCGATTCGTTGTCGCCGGGGCCACCCAGCATCTGCATGTTGTTGGCGATGATGTCGGTGCTCCAGCGTTCGATGCCTTCCTTGTCGGTGTACTTGCTGCTGCGGATCGAACCCTCGATGTACACCTGCCTGCCCTTCTTCAGGTACTCGCCGGCGATTTCGGCGAGCTTGCCGAAGAACTTCACCCGGTGCCATTCGGTGCGGTCCTGCATTTCGCCGGTTTGCTTGTCCTTCCAGCTCTCAGAAGTGGCTAGGCTGACGGTGCACATTGCCGTGCCGGACGCGCTGTAGCGCGTTTCCGGATCCGCACCCAGATTGCCGACCAGGATGACCTTGTTGACGCCACGTGCCATGTGCAAACCCTCGAATTGGAACAGCCGAAACCGAGGATGCTACCAGCACACCGGCGCGTATGCCGGCGCAATACCCGGCACGGTGTAGGGCGACGCCGGTGCGTTGCTGCAACGCACTATAATCAACGGCTTGCCGCACGACGGACGCCCATGAACCGCCCCAAACCCGCCCCGCCGGCCGAGTCCGCGAACGCCTTCATCGTGGCGCGCGACCTCGCCGCGCCCGACATGCACCGGGTCGACGGCATGATCCGCCAGCGCCTGCATTCGGACGTGGTACTGATCAACGCGATCGCCGAACACATCGTTGGTGGCGGCGGCAAGCGCCTGCGCCCGACGCTGCACGTGCTGGCCGCGCACGCGGCAGGCTACGAAGGCGACGCGCACATCGAGCTCGCGGCGGTGATCGAGTTCATCCATACCGCGACACTGCTGCACGACGACGTGGTGGATGGCTCCGACCTGCGACGCGGCCGCAAGACCGCCAACGCTGCCTGGGGCAACGCGGCCAGCGTGCTGGTCGGCGATTTCCTGTACTCGCGCGCGTTCCAGATGATGGTGGAACTGGACCGCATGGAAGTGATGCGCATCCTGGCCGACACCACCAACTCCATCGCCGAAGGCGAGGTGCTGCAGCTGCTCAACATCGGCAAGGCCGAAACCAGCGAAGCCGCGTACATGCAGGTGATCGAGCGCAAGACCGCGGTGCTGTTCGCGGCCGCGACACAATTGGGCGGGGTGCTGGCCGGGCTGCCGCACGCGCAGTGCCTCGCGTTGCGCCGCTACGGCATGGAGCTCGGCTCGGCATTCCAGATCGCCGACGACCTGCTCGACTACGTCTCCGATTCCGCCACGCTCGGCAAGAACATCGGCGACGACCTCGCGGAAGGCAAGCCGACGTTGCCGCTGATCTACGCGATCGAACGCTCCACCCCGATGCAGGCGGAACTGCTGCGCAACGCGATCACCAGCCAGCGGCTGGCCGCGCTGGACGTGATCATCGCCGCCATCCGCTGTTCCGGCGCGCTGGAGCGAACCCGCGCCAAGGCGGAATCCCACGCCGATGCCGCGCACGCCGCGCTGGAAGGCCTGCCGCCATCCGAATACCGTAACGCGCTCGCGGGGCTGGCGGATTACGCGGTGAATCGCACGAGTTGATTAGCCCTTCGGAAGCGATGTAGGGCGGGTGCCAACCCGCCTTGGATCGCTCTGGGTGGCGGGATGCGCTGCGCTCCCCCACCCTACATGCGGAGATTCCCACGCAAGCGTGGTTCAAGCCCTCCCGGCAAACGTCTCGTCCAGCCACGCGTGCATCAGCGCGAATGCACGCTTGGCCACCGGCGGGTCGTACACGCAGCCCGGCGGTGAATGCGCCTGGGGCTCGGCGAAACAGTGCACCGCACCGCCGAACGCGACGAATTGCCACGGCGCCGGACTCTGCTGCATTTCCTTCATGAAGGCGGGCGCATCCGGCATGGTGCCGCGATCATCGGCGCCGTTCATCGCCAGCACGCGCGCCTTGATGTTTTTTGCGAGCGCAGGATCATCGGTAGCGAGGCCGCCATGGAAACTCACCACCGCGGCCACGTCGCTGCCGCTGCGCGCGAGGTCGAGCACCGAGGTGCCACCGAAGCAGAAACCGATCGCCGCGAGTTTCGATGCATCGATCGGGGCTGCGTGTTTTGCGGCCAGTGCCTTCAACTCGGCGAACGCGACGGCGACGCGCTTGCGCAGCATCGGCCGGTCGGACAACAGTGGCTTCACCGCAGCCTGCGCTTCCTTGCTGTCTTTCGGGCGCAAGTCCTTGCCGTACATGTCGCCCATGAAGATCACGTAGTCCTTGCCGGCGATCGTCTTGGCGAAGTCGATGTTCACCGGGTTGATGCCGGTCCAATCCGGGACCATCAGCAGGCCGGGACGCGATGTCTTGACCGCATCGTCCCACAGCAGCACCCCCTGCATGGCCTTGCCATCGACGCTGTATTCGATGGTTTGCGTGCGCATGGCGGCATGCGCGAGCGTGGTGGCGCCGAGAAAGAAAAGCGCAAGCATTGCAATGACAGGACGCATGACTCTTCTCCTTGTTGGGTTCCTCACGCAAAAATGGCATAAAGCAGTCACGTGCAAGCAGCCTTCCCTTGCGCTTGGCGCCGGCCCGGACATCCTTGTCCGGTCGCTCGCCGGCGCCAGATGCGCTTCAACGCATCTCGCGTCAAACCCTGGCTCGCCCTTCCGCATGCGCCGACAGGCGCCGCTTCAGCGGTTCGATCGCACCCACGGCTCGCATGCCGAAGCCGCGCAATACTGCCCACGCGGGCGATTGCCAAGCAAACATCCGTTCGATCGCATCGAACGTGCACGCATCCAGCGCACCCTCGGAACGCCGCCGGCGCGCATAGCGCTGCAACACATGCGGCGCAGTGAAATCGCGGCCGGTG
>JAGWZT010000077.1 GCA_018971925.1 Lysobacteraceae bacterium
GGCATGTCCACCTTGCCGCCTCCGCTCAGGGCGGCGAACAGGCGTTCAGCTTCATCCGGGTCCTCGACGGTGAGGCACACCCGGTTCCCGTGGATGCCGGGGTACGGTTCGCCGTCCGGCGGGCACCAGTCGGACGCCATCAACTGGGCGTCACCAACGTCGAGTCGCACGTGCGCGATCAGGTTGCGCATTTCCGCCGGCATCCGTTCACTGCCCGGCATTTCGCCGAAGGTCACCTTCATCGAGACTTTGCCGCCTAGGCACTTGGCGTAGAAATCGAAGGCCTCCGCGGCCTGGTTGTCGAAGAACAGATAGCTGGAGAGCTGCATGGCACAAGTCCTCGAAGAAGAAGGGGAATGGGCTCGAACGGTCGTGGCGGTGCTCCGCTCCGCGCCCGACTGGACGACGAACGGCATGGAGGAAAATCGACATGCGCTTGCGACGCACGTTCAGGCCGCCGCGGCGAGTGCGGGGAATGGATCGCGCCAGGCCTCCAGCTCGCTGAGCCGGTCGTGCCAGCGGCGCACGTTCGGGAATTCGTCCAGCGGGATATGCGCGCGTTGGGCATAGGGCAGGGTTGCGGCGACCGCGAAATCGGCGATGGTGATGCCGCCGCCCACCAGCCAGTGGCGGTCGCGCAGGTGGCCGTCGAGTACCGAGGCCAGACGTCGCCACTCGTCTGTCGCCTGCTTCACTTCGACCGGATCGACGCTCCCGAGGCCGAAACGCTGCTTGATGATGTATTCGAAGTACAACGTGCCGCCGCTGCGGTAGAAGTGCGCAAGATCCCAGCTCAACCAGCGGATCACCTCGATCTGGCGATCGTCTTGCGGCCACAGACCGGAGTCCGCGCGTGCCGCGAGATGGCACATGATCGCATCGGCTTCCCAGAGCGTGCGTGCGCCGTCCACCAGCGTTGGCACCTTGCCATTGGGGTTGAGCACCAGGTATTCGGGTGTCTTGTGCTCCCCGCGGGCCAGGTCGAGATAGGCGTACTCGACCGGCGATTGCAGGTACTTGGCGACTGCACAGGCCTTGCGCGGCGAAAGCACGTCGGACCAGTAGAGTTTCATCGGGGCGTCTCCACGGTTTTGCGGAAGGTTCGATTTGACGACGATTGGCGGGATGCGTTTTCGACAGTCGTTTCGCGACAGGCCCGTTCAGGCTTCGACGGCGAGGGCGGCGCCATCGCACGCGGTGCGCCTGCGAACCGGTGCGACTGGCGGCAGTCAGTGCACGCGTCCCCGTGGGCATGATGGCCGCGGTCCACGGGCTCGGTCAACGCGGTGAATGCGCAACACGATCGGGCGGTATTGCAGGCAACCGCGCGGGACGGACACGCGCATGCGGCCAGGCTATGATTTGATGTATGGACGTCTAAACGTCCAAATAATCGTTGACACGCCATGCCCGCATCGCTAGAGTGCAGCCCCAGCTCATCGAGACCGGCTGAGGGACAGGCCCTTGGAAGCCGGGGCAACCCGCGAAACCGCAAGGTTCCGCACGGTGCCAACTCCTGCGGAGGCGCAATGCGCCACCCGAGAGATGAGCCGCGAAATTCCGCCATGCGCGGGATTGCACGGCTGTTTCCGGTTCTCCGCACGACTCGATGTCCGGGCTTTGCAAGGAGAACCGTGATGAGTCTTGCCGCCGCACCCGAAACCGTCGAGTCTTTTGCGCAGCCGGAGCCGCGTGTTCAATGCGCGGACGTGGCGTTTGCCTGCCGACGCGGCACGCACCGCGTGCGCGTCACGCCGCGTTACGGCGGCACCACCGAAGTCGAACTGCGTTATCTCTGGGCGGGCGCGCCCGGTGCGCCCACCGTGATCGTGCAGGGTGGCATTTCAGCCGATCGCGACGTTTGCGCGACCGCCGGGCACGCCACGCCCGGATGGTGGGAGACGCTGGTCGGCCGTGGTCGTGCGATCGACCTTGACCATGTGCGCGTGCTTGCGATCGACTGGCTGGATGCCGACGACCTGGAATCGCCTTCGGTGTCCAGCGAAGACCAGGCGGATGCGCTGGCGGCATTGCTGGACACTTTGGGCATCGCGCACGCCGAGGCGTTCGTGGGTGCGTCGTACGGTGCGATGGTCGGCCTGGCGTTCGCCGCCCGGCACGCCGAGCGCGTCGGCAAGCTCATCGCGCTGGCCGGCGCGCACCGGCCGCACCCTTATGCGACGGCGCAGCGCGCGGTGCAGCGCGGCATCGTCAGGCTCGGACTCGACAGGGATTGCGTGGATGAAGCCTTGTCGTTGGCGCGCCAGTTGGCGCTGACCACCTACCGCAGTGGCGAGGAAATCGGCCGGCGTTTCGCCGGCGGCGCGGAATACCGCGACGGGCGTTTCCAGTTGCCGGTCGAAGGCTGGCTCGAGCATCACGGCCGGCGTTTCGTCGCGCGCTTCGATGCGCGCCGTTACCTCGCGCTTTCGGAATCGATCGACCTGCACGACATCGACCCGCGTGCGGTGCGCGTGCCGACTTCATTGATTGGATTCGCGAGCGACCGGCTGGTGCCGCTGTCGGATCTGTGCGCCTTGCAACAACGTCTCGGCGCACCGGCCACCCTCGATGTCATCGAAACACCGTACGGCCACGACGGCTTCCTGAAAGAGCACGAACACCTGGCGCCATTGCTGCGCGAGGCCCTGAACACATGGAGCACGCCATGACCAGCATCGCATCCTGTACCCGCGCGGTCCGCGCCGGCATCGAAACCGACACGCAGCACGGCGCGGTGGTGCCGCCGCTGCATCTGTCGACGAACTATTCGTTCGCCGGTTTCAACGAGAAGCGCGACTACGACTATTCGCGCAGCGGCAATCCGACGCGTGATTTGCTGGCCGAGGCACTGAGCGATCTCGAGCACGGCGCGGGCACGGTGGTCACGGCCAGCGGCATGGCCGCGGTCGCGCTGGCGCTGGAGCTGGTGCCGGCGGGCGGCACGGTGCTCGCCGCGCACGATTGCTACGGGGGCACCTGGCGCCTGCTGGATGCATGGGCGAAGAAGGGCCGCTTCGGCATCCGCTTTGCCGACCTCACCGATCCTGCCGCGCTGGCGGCTGGCCTCGCAGAGAATCCTTCGCTGGTATGGGTGGAGACGCCGTCCAATCCGTTGCTGCGCATCACCGACATCCGCCACGTCGCGCAGGCCGCCCACGCGGTGGGCGCGCTGTGCGCCGTCGACAACACTTTCCTGTCGCCGGCGTTGCAACAGCCCTTGACGCTGGGCGCGGACGTGGTGGTGCATTCGACGACGAAGTACATCAACGGCCACAGCGACGTGGTCGGCGGCGCGGTGATCGCGCGCGAACCGGAAATCGCCGAGAAATTGAAGTGGTGGGGCAATTGCCTCGGCCTCACCGGCGCGCCGTTCGACAGCTGGCTGACGTTGCGCGGCCTGCGCACCCTGTCGGCGCGCTTGCGCGCGCATCAGGAAAACGCTGCGGCGTTGGCCGATTTGCTGGAGCAGCATCCCGCGGTCACGCGCGTGTTCCATCCGGGTCTTGCCTCGCATCCACAGCATGCACTGGCGAAGCGCCAGCAATCCGGCTTTGGCGCGATGCTGAGTTTCGAACTGGCTGGCGGCGAGGCCGCCGTGCGCGCATTCCTGGACGGCCTGCAGTGCATCACGCTGGCCGAGTCGCTGGGTGGCGTGGAGAGCCTGGTCGCGCATCCGGCCACCATGACGCACGCGGCGATGGCCCCGGAAGCGCGCCGCGCGGCCGGCATTTCCGACACGCTGCTGCGCCTGTCGGTTGGCATCGAGGATATCTCCGACCTGTCGCGTCACCTGCGCGCCGCGCTGGCGCGTGCGGATGCGGCGACCCGAAAGCATGTGGCGGTGCCGGCATGAATGCGGTGCTGGTGGAAGCGGAATGTCCACGTGCGGTATCGCAACGCGAAACCGCGGTGGTGTTGTTCGGAACGGGCAAGGTCGGCGGCGCGTTCCTGCAATTGCTGCGCACGCCGGCCGGCGCGACGCTGCGGCTGGTGGGCGCAGCCAATTCACGTCATCAACAAACGCAACCGGAAGCGCTTGCCGAGCGCCGCCTGCGCGAACGACTGGATGCCGCGGGCGATGCACGGGACGACGCCGCGTTGTTGCGCGCCCTGAACGCCAACCGCACCGTGCGCAAGGTGATCGTCGATGCGACCGCGTCGGCCGAACTCGCGGCCCGGCATCCCGAGTGGCTGGCCCGTGGTTGTCACGTCGTCACCGCCAACAAGGCCCTGGTCGGCGGCAACCTTTCCGGATGGCGCGCCTTGCAAGCGGGGCGCGCGTGGAGTGCCGGTTACGGTGACAGCGCCACCGTCGGCGCGGGTTTGCCGGCGCTCGCCACCTTGCGCCGGCTGCACGCCTGCGGCGACAAGGTCACGTGCATAGAGGGCGTATTCTCCGGTTCGTTTTCGTACCTGTTCAATCATTACGACGGGCGGCAACCGTTTTCGACGCTGCTGCGCGAAGCGTGCGCGCTCGGTTACACCGAACCCGACCCGCGCGCCGATCTTTCCGGCGAGGACGTCGCGCGCAAGCTGCTGATCCTCGCGCGCGCGGCAGGTTTTCCGCTGGAACGTGCGCAAATCGAGGTCGAAAATCTGGTGCCGGCGCCACTGCGCGATGTTTCGCAGGCCGAATTCCTGGAGCGACTCGACGAATTCGACGTCCCGATTGCAGCCAGGCACGACGCAGCCGCGGCACGCGGACACGTACTACGCTACCTCGCGCGCTTCGACACCGACGGATGCGCGCAAGTCGGTCTCACCGAAGTCCCGCGCGACCATCCTGCCGCGCATCTGCTCGGCGCCGACAACCTGTTCGCTTTCACCACATCGCGTTACGGGCAGCACCCGCTGGTCATCCAGGGCGCCGGCGCGGGACCGGAAGTGACGGCGCAGGCGTTGCTGGGCGACATTCTCGCGTTGCGCTGATTATTCTTCGATCACGCCGTGGTGTGCGGCGGCTTGTTCGACGTCCGGCGTGCGCCAGCCGCAGGCGAGGCCCCACGCAAAAAATCCGACCGCGACCACCGCGACGATCAGCAGATCCCAACCGTACGGCAGGTAGCCGTGGCCGCCGAACCTCGCGCTGCCCGCCCACGACAGCACGGCGATCGCGGGCAAATAGAAAATCAGCCACAGCGCGCCACGCACCTGCTTTGTCAAATCGGTACCGCCACGTTTCACCGCGTACCACAACCACACCGGCAACGCGACCACCATCAAGAGGATGATCTCGCCGGTGCGCGGCCAGCGCGCCCAGTACAAGAGTTCGGTGGCGAACACGAAGGCCAGCCCCGCGATGACGGGCAGCAGCGGGATGCGCAGCGGCCGATGGATTTCCGGCGCGGTGCGACGCAGTACCGAGACGCTCACCGGGCCGGTCAAATACGAAATAATCGTCGCGACCGAAATCACTTCAGCCAGCGTCGCCCAGCCGCGGAAGAAGAACAGGAAGATGAAGGCCACCGCGAGATTCAGCCACATCGCCGGGCGCGGGATGCCGAAACGCGGATGCACGCGGCCGAAGATCTTCGGCAGCGTGCCATTGCGTTCCATCCCGTAGATCATGCGCGCGGTGGTTGCGGTATAAGTTGCGCCGGTGCCGCTCGGGCTGATGAAGGCGTCGGAGTACAGCAGCAGCGCCAGCCAGTTTAGGTTCAACGCCAGCGCCAGTTGCGCGAACGGCGAGGAGTGCTCGATCGCGGCCCAGCCGCCCTTGGCCAGCAGCGCGGGCTCGGTCGCGCCGAGGAACGCCACCTGCAGCAACAGATAGACGATGGTCGCCAGCACGATCGAACCGATCACGCCGAACGGCACGTTGCGGCCGGGATTCTTGGCTTCGCCCGCAAGGTTCACCGGGCTCTGGAAACCGTTGAAGCTGAACACGATGCCGCTGATCGCGACCGCGGTCAGGATCGCCGAAAGGTTGTACGCATGCGGACCGCCGTGCGCGCCGACGTGGAAGTTTTCGGGGTGGAACGAAGTCGCCATCAGGGCGATCGCGGTCAGCGCGGGCACGATCAGCTTGTAGATCGTGATCCAGGTGTTGGTCTTGGCAAACAGCTTGACGCTCCAGAAATTCAGCAGGAAATACACGATTACCAGCAGCGCCGAAATTCCAAGCCCGGTCGCGCTCAACTCGCCCATGCCGCCCGGCGCGACGTGGTACAGATCCTGCGCCCACTGCCACGGCCACGACGCCATGTACTGCACCGAGGCTTCAGCTTCCACCGGAATCACCGAGGCGATCGCGATCCAGTTGGCCCACGCCGCGATGAAGCCCACCAGCGTGCCGTGCGAATACTGGCCGTAGCGCACCATGCCGCCGGATTCCGGGAACATCGCGCCGAGTTCGGCGTAGGTGACCGCGATGAACAGGATCACCACCGCGCCGATCACCCACGCCCAGATCGCGCCGGGACCGGCCAGTTGCGCCGCGCGCCACGCGCCGAACAGCCAGCCCGAGCCGATGATCGAACCCAGCCCCGTGAACATCAGCGCCCACGCACCGACGTTGCGGCGGATCGCGGTTTCGTTGCTCATTCGCCAGCCTTTTCCGGAGAAAACGACGCCCGATCATCGCAGAACACGCCGCGTGTGTCCGCGTGGCGATGGTCATGCATCGCCCGTGCGACAGGCATTTGATGTCGTCATTCCGGGGCGATCGCCGGCTTCCTCGGCGATCGAACCGGGAATCCAGTTTTTGTTTCGTCCAACAAGGAACAAGCAGGATTTCGGGTTCCCACCCGCAGACGGCGCAGGCGACCCCGGAATGACGATTGGAAAGTGTCTTGCAAATTTCGCCCGTGGTGTCCCCGCCTGCGCCCCACGCGTCGATTGGGTACACTGCAAAAGACTGGAGGCCGGCTTGTCGCCGGCGGGAATCCCGATACGCGGTGACACCCGACAAGACCAGTTTCCTCGCGGAATTGAAGCGCCGCCACGTGTGGCGCGTCGCGGCCGCTTACGCCGTCGCCGGCTGGCTGCTGGTGCAGGTCGCGACGCAGGTATTTCCGTTCTTCACGATCCCGGACTGGGTGGTACGTCTGGTGGTGCTCCTGATCGTGATCGGCTTCCCGGCCGCAGTGGTGGGTGCGTGGGTGTACGAGTTGACGCCCGACGGTATTCGTCGCACAGCGCCGGCCGATTCGCCGAAGGCACGTCCCGCGCATGAACAACGCTCGGTGGGCCAAAAGCTCAACGCCGTCATCATCACGGTGTTGTTGTTGGCCGTCGCGTTGATGGGTTGGCGGCTCTACGCGGATCGCCACCCGGTCACCGCGGCGCAGATGGCGAAAGTGGGCAGCCCGGATGCAGCGCAGCGCAATCCGGGAAAGTCCACCCCGGATTCCGCCGCCGCAGTCGCGGCTGCATCGGGGCTGCACGAAGCCTCCGCGAACGCATCGCCGTTGCCCGCATCCACCGCGAACATTCCGGAAAAATCCGTCGCGGTGCTGCCGTTCGCCAACGAGAGCGGCAAATCGGACGAGCAATTCTTCTCCGACGGTTTGTCCGAAGACCTGATCACCACGCTGTCTCAGTTCGCGGGTCTGAAAGTCATCAGCCGCAATTCGGCTTTCCAGTTCCGCGACAGCAAGGACAGCGCGGCCGACATCGGCCGCAAGCTGGGCGTGGCGCATCTGCTGGAAGGCAGCGTGCAGCGCGCCGGCGGCGAAGTGCGCATCACCGCGACCCTGGTGAACGCGTCCGATGGCACGGTGCTGTGGACGCAACGCTATGACAAGCCGTACACCGATCTGTTCGCGCTCCAGGATGCCATCACCAGCGCGGTGGCCGAGGCATTGAAGGCGAAACTGCTGGCGGCGCCGGGCGTGGCGGGGCAGAGCGATCGCCCACCCAACGGCAGCATCGCCGCGTACACGGCATACCAGCACGGGAAGGCGTACTACGCGCTCAGCAACGAAGCTGGTGATCGTCGGGCCATCGAGGCTTTTGGCGAGGCCATCCGCCTCGATCCGCGTTATGCGGCCGCGTACGCGGGGTTGTCCAACGCGTGGCGAGGCCTGGCAGCGCAGAATCTCGGCGGTGCCGAAGCGGTCCATGCGAATGCCAAGGCGCGCGAAGCGGTGAC
>JAGWZT010000513.1 GCA_018971925.1 Lysobacteraceae bacterium
TCGACGCGCGGGTAATGGCTGAGCAGGAAATCGTGCACCGTCTGCGAAACCGCAATCACCCGGTCGCCCCGGATCATGACCCCGCTCCAATGGCCGGGCGTGTTGAGCCCGTGCACCGTGGTGACGAAATGCGGCCGGGGATGCAGGCCGCGCAGCGCGTACCACGCCAGCCACGCGGGTACCCGCGAACGTGCATGCACGATATCGGGATCAATGCCGGACAGGACCCGGCGCAAGGGGCCGATCCGCGCCAGGCTGCGCAGCGATTTGGAGCCGATGTCCAGCGTGACGTGCTCGCCGCCTTCGCGTTCCAGACGCTCGACCATGCGGCCGCCCGCGGACACCACGATCGATCGATGGCCCGCCGCGACCAGTGCGCGCGACACTTCCAGGGTGGAGCGCTCGGCGCCGCCGTTTTCCAGCGCAGGCAGCAGCTGGACGACGGTCAAGCGGGTCGGCGAGGGGGCAGGTTCGGGCACGACTTCCTGCATGACGGCAGCGACGGGCATGCCTATGTTCCTTGCAAGAATCGCGCCGAAGACAGGCGAATGCGCGCTCCCCGCTGCGCCGCGAACGCCTCAGGTTTCGGCGCGCTTCAGGATGTATTCCGCCCCGCAATACGGACACACCGTGGTGCCGCCGTCATCGACGATGGGCAGGTAGATGCGCGGGTGCGAATTCCACAGCGTCATCTCCGGCAACGGGCAGGCCAGCGGCAGATCCGCCTCGGTCACCTCGTAGCGGCGCTTGGCGTTGGCGGGTTCACCCACGGGATAGGAAGGAGCCGGTTGGGGAGACATGCGTGGAAATCCATTGAACGGTTGTGAATCAAGCCGCGCCGCCAAGCGGCGTCGGCTTGAATGAGCAGGGATTTTAGCGCAGCACCTCAACTTGCGCGTGAGGTGACATCCAGCGACACCGATTGGACGCCCGCCACCCCGCGCAGCGCATCAGCCAGCGGGCCCAGTGCTCCGCGATCGAAGCCCCGCTCGAATTTGACCGTCACTTCGTCGCCATCATCGGGGACGTGGCGCGTGACGATGGTGCTGGCCGGCAAGTCGCGCGCCGTCAATACCTGCTCGATCGCGGCCAGCGAGGCACGCCCGGCGAAAACCACCCGCACCTGCGGCAGGGTCTTGCGCACCGCGAAGCGGCGTTCCAGCGGCTTCAGCGCCGCCAGGATCACCCATGCCACCGCGGTCGCGATCACCGCCGCCGCGTACATGCCGCCACCGACTGCCAGCCCGATCGCCGCCACGGTCCACAACCCCGCAGCCGTGGTGAGCCCGCGGATCACGTTCTCGCGGTGCATGAACATGATGGTGCCGGCACCGAGGAAGCCGATGCCGCTGATCACCTGCGCCGCGATCCGGGAAGGGTCCAGCACCACGCGCGGCCAATGCTGCAGCACGTCGGAAAACGCGAACGCGGAAACGATCATCGCCAGCGCCGCACCCAGGCAAACCAGCATGTGGGTGCGCAAACCTGCGGCCCAGGTGTGGCGCTCGCGGTCGAACCCGATCACCCCACCCAGCGCGGCGGCCAGCAACAAACGCACGGCAATTTCGGGAG
>JAGWZT010000078.1 GCA_018971925.1 Lysobacteraceae bacterium
TTGCATCCCAGTGCACGCGCTGGCGTTGCAGACGACTGGCCTGCTGCAAGACCTCGAACGACGCCACATGGTCATCCTGATCTTCCAGTGCTCGCGCCAGCGCGAAGCCGAACAGCACGCGATCTTCCACCGGCACAGCGACCTGCTCGAAGTTGCGGCGCAGCAGCGCGGCTTCTTCGGCGGAAATCGGCACTACCTTCAGGTTGGCCAATGCAAACCACGCGCGGGCTTGCCCGGGGTGCGCCTTCAGCACACATCGCAGTTCGGACGCCGCCGCGTCGGTCTCGCCGACACTGGCCAGCGCATCGGCCAGGGTCAACCGCGCCGAAACATGCACGGGATCGATTTGCAATGCCCGCCGCAAGGCATCGATGGCTTCGTCGGTACGCACCTGCAACTTCAAGGCCCGGCCAAGATTGAACCAGCCGCTGGCGATGTTCGGCGCCAACTCGCATGCGCGCCGCAGCGCCGTGACCGCGCCTTCGACATCGCCGGATTCGAACAGCGAGATGCCGAGGCCCGCGTGCAAGCCGGCGTCCTGGCTTTGCTGCGCGATCGCCTTGTGGAAGAAGGCCACGGCGTCACCATGCTTGCCCCGCATCTGTGCCGCGATCGCCGCCATGCCCATTGCGGGCGCACAATCCGGCGCCTTGGCCAACACGGACTCCAGCGTCGTGGCGGCCGCATCGAACTGCCCGCGCGCCAGTTCACCCCGCGCTTTTTGCAGCAGACCCGTGAGTGCCGGTGACGATGATTGGATGGTCACGGCGCGTAGGCGCGAAACAGGCACATGGATGCAGAGCGTACACCCGTGCCACTTGCGCCGCCGCGCGTCTGCGGCGGTTTCGTTACGCCAGCGTAGCGACGAGGCGGCCGACTTCAGCCAGCAGTGCCTTGCGGGTGGATGGATCCGTGGTGTGATTCATGTAGTACGCGGCAACCAGGATCGGCTTTCGATTCGGCGGCCAGACGATCGCGATGTCGTTGTTTGCACCGGCCCCATTTCCGTCCCACTGGCCGGTCTTGTCCCCGACTCGCCAACCATTCGGTATTCCGGCACGCAACGATTGCAGTCCGGTCCGGCAATTCAGCAGCCAGTGCGTCAACCGCTCACGCGACGGCTGCGACAACACGTCACCAAGCAGCAGTTTCTGCATGTCGCCAAGCATCGAGTCCGGCGTGGTGGTATCGCGCGGATTGAGTTCGGGTTCCATCCGGTCCAATACCGTGTGGGGGTCGCCGAGGCTGCGTGCGAATCCCGTCACCGCTGCAGGGCCGCCGACACGTGTGATCAGCAGGTTCGCGGCGGTGTTGTCGCTCAACGTGATCGCCGCTTCGCACAACTGCGCGACGGTCATGCCCGGCGGCCCAACGTGCTGCCTGGTCACCGGCGCATAGTCGAGCAATACGTTCCTGCCGAACACGATGCGGCGATCGAGTTGTTCGTTGCCTTGGTCGACGCGCTTCAATACCGCCGCGGCGAGCAACAGCTTGAAGGTGCTGCACATCAGGAAGCGTTCGTCGTCGCGGTAGCCTTCGCGTCGGCCGCTGCCGGTATCGAGGATCGCCACGCCGAGCCGTCCGCCATGGCGGCGTTCCAGCATCGCCAACTGCGCCCGTACACCATCGAGCGCCGGTTTGGCCGCAGCAGGTGCCAGACGCCCTGTCGCGATCGCTGCACCACCCAATGCAATTCCCTTCAGAACATCGCGACGCCGCATGCGTTGCCCTCCGATCACCAGGTGATGCGCAGCGTACGCGAGAAATCGGGCAGCGGGGTGGGAACTCGTGCACGGGCTTGCTTGCGGACGGCCTTGAGGCAGACCGGCGACGCCTCCATGTGGTCGAGATCACCGTTTTCGATTGCTCCCCGAGCCGGGAGGCCGCCATGCCCGATTACCGCAAGACCCCCGAAGCCTTGGCCAAACTCACGCCAACGCAATATCGCGTGACCCAGGAATCCGCCACCGAACGGCCGTTCGACAACGAATTCAACGACCACCACGAGGCCGGCCTGTACGTGGACGTGGTTTCCGGCGAACCCCTGTTCACTTCGCTGGACAAGTTTCCAAGCCATTGCGGCTGGCCCAGTTTCAGCAAGCCGGTCGACGCGGGAAACGTGATCGAGAAACACGACGCCAGCCACGGCATGGATCGCACCGAGGTTCGCTCGCAACACGGCGACAGCCACCTCGGCCACGTGTTCGACGACGGCCCGCGCGATCGCGGCGGATTGCGTTACTGCATCAACTCCGCGTCGTTGCGCTTTGTTCCGCTCGCCGAACTGGAGAAACAGGGCTACGGCGAGTATCGTGAACTGTTCGAGAACATTTGACCCCCCAATCGTCATTCCCGGGCCGCGCCATGCGCGGAACCTGGAATCCAGAGACTTTCCCGAATCCCAAAACGAAGAATCCGGATTCCGGATCGCGCCCGTTGCGCGGGCTTGTCCGGAATGACGACAGACATTTGGAGACACCATCATGACCACCCAACGCGCCATCCTTGCCGGCGGCTGCTTCTGGGGCATGCAGGACCTGATCCGCAAGCAGCCCGGCGTCGTTTCCACGCGCGTCGGCTATTCCGGCGGCGACGTTCCCAATGCCACCTACCGCAACCACGGCGCGCACGCCGAGTCGATCGAGATCACCTTCGATCCCGCGCGCATCAGCTATCGCAAGCTGCTGGAATTCTTTTTCCAGATCCACGACCCGACCACGGTCAACCGCCAGGGCAACGACATCGGCACCAGCTACCGCTCGGCGATCTTCTACACGAGCGACGAGCAGAAGCGCATCGCCGAAGACACCATCGAGGACGTGAATGCTTCCGGTTTGTGGCCCGGCAAGGCCGTCACCGAAGTCGCACCCGCGGGCGATTTCTGGGAAGCCGAACCCGAGCACCAGGATTACCTCGAACGCATTCCCGACGGTTATACCTGCCACTTCGTCCGCCCGGACTGGACATTGCCGGTGCGGGAGAAGGCCGCCGGATAAACGGCTCGACAACTTCGTTGTCGTCATTCCGGTTCTGCCTGCACTGCTTGCAGGCAGAACCGGAATCGGTGTCGCGGTGCCTTCCGTGGCTCAAACCGATTCCGGATTCGGGCCTGCGGCCCGCTCCGGAATGACGATTGGGTTTGCTGAGATTTGGTGCCAATCAGGTCGTTCTTTTCCGATTTCTGAACTTCGAGGAGATTACCAATGTCCCACACCCCCGCCTACGCCGCCCAATCCGCCGGCAAGCCACTCGGCCCGCATACCATCGAACGTCGAACGCCCGGCGCGCACGACGTCGCGATCGACATCAAATTCTGTGGCGTGTGCCATTCCGACCTGCACACCGCGCGCAACGAATGGGGCAACACGCGCTATCCATCGGTGCCCGGCCACGAAATCGTCGGCACGGTCACCGCCGTCGGCAAGAACGTGAAGCACTTCAAGGCCGGCGACACCGTCGGCGTGGGTTGCATGGTGGACAGTTGCGGGCATTGCGATTCCTGCAAGGCCGGCGAGGAAAACTATTGCGAGAACGGTTTCACCGGCACCTACAACGGTCCGGCGCAGGCCGACGGCGGCAACACGTACGGGGGCTATTCCTCCAACGTCGTGGTCGATGAAAAATTCGTGCTGCGCATCACCCACAAGGACGACCTGGCCGCGGTCGCGCCGCTGCTGTGCGCCGGCATCACCACGTACTCGCCGCTGCGCCATTGGGGCGCCGGCCCGGGCAGGAAGGTCGGCATCGTGGGCCTCGGCGGACTCGGCCACATGGGCGTCAAGCTCGCGCACGCGATGGGTGCGCACGTGGTGCTGTTCACCACGTCCCCGAACAAGGTTGCCGACGGCAAGCGCCTCGGCGCCGATGAGGTGGTGATCTCGAAAGATGCCGATCAGATGGCGCAACACGTGGGCAGTTTCGATTTCATCCTCAACACCGTGGCCGCGTCGCACAACCTCGACGCCTTCCTCAACCTGTTGAAACGCGACGGCACCATGTGCCTGGTCGGCGCGCCGGAGCATCCGCACCCCTCGCCCACCGTGTTCAACCTGATCATGAAGCGCCGCGCGATCGCCGGCTCGCTCATCGGCGGCATCCGCGAAACCCAGGAGATGCTGGATTTCTGCGCCGAACACGGGATCGTCAGCGACATCGAGATGATCGCGATGCGCGACATCAACAAGGCGTACGAACGCATGTTGAAGAGCGACGTGAAGTACCGCTTCGTGATCGACATGCAATCACTGAAGGACGAAGCCAAGGCCGCGTGATGCGTGGCGCGGAAGCAGCGCAGTGCATCCCGCCATCATTCCGAATGTCGAAACACCGGACGGCGGGTTCCACCCGCCCTACAATTTACGGATGACCACATCCGACCGCCTCATCGCCTGCGTGCTCGGCGGCACTGCGCCCGGCGCAAAAACCGAACTGCACGATGTCGCGTTCGCCGTCGGCGATTCGCTGGAGGCCGCGCATGACCAGTTGCTGGATGGCTGGTTCGGCGATCCGCGTGGTCTGCATGTGGACGCGTGGTGTTTCCTCGACAGCGTCGCCGGTTATCGCGTGCAATTGTCGCGCACGCCACCTGACAACGGCCTGCACCTCTATTTCATCAACATTGGCGGTTACCGGCCGGGCGTGTTCGCAGAACACCACGCATGGGGGTTTTTCGGCGCACCGAACAAGGCCGCAGCCAAGCAGCGTGCCAAACAGGTGTTGCTGCAGGGCCACGAGGAAACCCACAAGGACGACCTGCACGAGATCGACGATTGCCTGCGAGTCGCGCGCATCGGCGCATGGCACGTGCACCTGGCGCCCGATGCCGATGCGAACGACCCGGACGTCACCAACGGCTACTATCCGCTGCCCAAATCCGTCATCGACGGCTGGATCGCGCAGCGAAAAAGTGCGTGAATACCCACGGCAGTTCAGTAATGCACGCTGGCGTAACGTTGCAGCAATTGCTTGAACCCGGGCGTGTCGCGGATCGGATCGTAGTCCACGTCGGTGCGCACCGTGGCAATCGTGACCGTGCCGCCATGGTCGGTTGAAACCAGCGCATCCAGGATTGGCACCGCCTTGTCGGCATGGCCCAATTGCGCCTCGATTTTCGCGAGGGCCATCAGCATGTCGGCCCCGCCCTCCCAATTCTTCGAAATCGGCAGGATCGCCACGGCGCGCCGGCCTTCCCGTTCGGCTTCCTGCTTGCGCCCCAGTCGTACATAGGCCCAGCCCAGCCGCGCCGATTCATATGCATGGGATTCATGATCCGTGTCAGCCAGGATCAAGTCCACGCAGTGCTGATATTTGGCCGCCGCCTGGTCCCGCTGCCCGAGCTGCCATTGGGTATCGGCCTGCCACGCGCACAGTTGCTGCTCGCTGTACGCCGAGCCCCGACTCGCGACGAACAGCGGCAACGCCGCCGCGTAGTCGTGCGAGCGGTACAACGCCATCGCATGATCGACCAGATGGGTCGGGATCGCCCGCACGTCGGGCGGCGCGGCCATGATCATCGCCAACTGGGCGGCGCCACTGCCGGTCGAAAGCCAAGCCTGATAATCGCGCATGCCCCAAGTCAACCCGGCGTGGTAATTGACGTCGAGCGCCTTCAGCAGGTTGCGATCGGCCGCAGCGTATTGGTGGCGTTCGCCTTCGAGCCAAGCCAACCCCTGCAGCGCCAGCACATTGCGCGGGTCCAGGCTCACCGCGCGCTCGTAGGCCGCATTCGCGTCGTCCAGACGCCCCAGGTGGTATTCCGTATCGGCCAGCGCCAACTGGGCGTTGGCGTCCCGCGGATTCAGCGCCAGCGCCTGCTTGAACTCCGCCTGCGCCGCCAGATCGTCGTTCTCCGCCCACTCGTGATAAAAGCCCGCGGCCACATGCGCCTCCGGCAAATGCGGGTTCAGCGCCAGTGCCTCGCCGAAGGCCGCCTTGCTCTTGGCCGCCATCGTGCGCGCATCGGCAGAGGGAACGAAGTTAACCGTCCACGCGTAGGCGTAACCCAGCCGTGCCCACGCCAGCGCGAATTGCGGATCGGCGGCGACGGCCTCCTGATACGCCGAAACCGCCGCATCGATGTCCGGTTGCTTCCAACTCACGTCGGCGCGTTGTTGCGCCGCTTCGCCACGCAGCAAGGCCTGATAGGCATACGCGTTGTGGGTCGGCGCCTTCGCCAGTTGCCGTTTCTCCTGCGGCAACAACGTGACCTGCAGCGCATCCGCCACTTTCGCAGCTACGTCGCTCTCGACGCTGAACACGTTGTCCAAGCTGCGGTCGTAGGTATCCGCCCACACCTGCGCGTCGGTGTCGGTGTCGATCAACTGCAGGCTGATGCGCGCCTGGTTGCCAGACTTCTGCACGCTGCCTTCCAGCACGTTGCTGACCCCCAGTTGCTGGCCGATGGTCTTCACGTCCTCCGGGTGGCTGGCGTATTTCTCGGTGGAAGTGCGCGAGATCGTCTTCAGTCCGCTCAGACGCGTGAGTTGCGTCAGGATCTGCTCCTGCATGCCGTCCGCGAAATAGGCGTTGTCGCGGTCGGGCGAGAGATTCTCGAATGGCAGCACCGCGATCGACTTGGTGCCGGCGCCAGAAATCGCTGCCGCAGCGGCCTTGGGGCCTTGTGGCAGGAAAGTCTGCGCACGCCACAGGACCGCCGTCAGTGCGATCGAAAGCACGACCAACCCGAGGATGGCGAAATCGATGCGGCGGAAGCGGCCGTGCCCCGCACCATCGCGCGCATCGCGGCGCAATCCCGCCGGGCCGAGTTCGTAGGACCAAGCTACCAGCAGGGCGACCGGAAACCCGGCGAGCACGATCAGTACGGCCAGCCGCTGCACCCAAAGCGGCAATTCGAAAACCGGAAGAACCTGGGTGATGACCTGCGTCAGCAACCAGCCAATGGCCGCGTAGGCCACCGCCACGCGATACACATGCCGGCGCTTGAGCTCGAGCAGGAAGGAATCGAATGCGCGCATGCGTTTGCGATCCGAAGGCCACTCGCGGATACAGCCGTCGCCGAGCCAATGCAAACGCCAGTGGCAGGGCGGGTCGCGGCGACTATATCGGCCGCGCGAACCGGCCGGAAGACCCGCAGCAGGTCTCCGATACCGACGCGGCGCCGAGCGCAAAGCCAGGCCGAGGCCCAATGCCCGGCCGTGCTCAACCGGCAGCTTCCTCCGGCGGCGGTTGCAGCTTCTGCCGCAACGCCTCGAGATCGGCGATCACCTTCTCCAGCGCGTCATGCAGTTGGCCCTGGCGATTCATCAAGTCGTCGATCTTGTCGGTCTGCTTCAGCTTCGACAGTTCACCGTCGAACAGCAGCCAGATCGCGGTCAGCCGCTCGACGTTGTTCTTCGCGTAGTGGTGCATCTCCTTGAGCTGCGTCAGCGTGTCGGTGACACGTTCGAGTTGCTTGCTGGCATTTTCATCGGCCATGGCGTGCTCCTCTGGAGGCCCGAGCCATGCTACGACCGCAAACACAACGGCAATGAAACGCGGCGTCATGCCACTTCGTGCATACTGATGATGATGCAATGACCGCGGAGCCACCATGCACGAACTGCCTCCATTCCACCTCGCCTTTCCCGTCGCTTCGCTTGCCGACGCGCGCAGGTTCTACGGTGGTCTGCTCGGCTGCCCGGAAGGCCGTTCCAGCGATGCCTGGGTGGATTTCGATTTCTTCGGCCACCAGATCGTCGCGCACCTCGCACCGGAAGAACTGCGCTCGGCCGCTGCACACGACGTGGACGGCGACAACGTGCCGGTGCGACACTTCGGCGTAGTGCTGGACATGGATGCGTGGCACGCGCTCGCGGAAAAGTTGCGCGAAGCCGGCGCGCACTTCGTGATCGAACCGCACGTGCGCTTCAAGGACCAGCCCGGCGAACAGGCCACGATGTTCCTGCTCGATCCGTCCGGCAATGCGCTGGAATTCAAGGCCTTCGCGGATCGCGCTCGTTTGTTCGCGAAATAGTGCAGAAAGCAAAACCAAAGAGCCCCCACGCAAATTTCCGAGTGAAATTCCGGCCCATCTCTCCACGTCC
>JAGWZT010000079.1 GCA_018971925.1 Lysobacteraceae bacterium
ATTGGCGTGATGTACGACCGCCTGCACACGCGCGAAATCGCGGCCTACGGCGGACTCGCGAAAGTGATGCCGTGGTTCGCCGCGTTCTGGGTGCTGTTCGCGATGGCCAATTGCGGCCTGCCGTTCACTTCGGGCTTCGTCGGCGAATTCATGGTGATCCTGTCCAGCTTCACCGCCAACCCGTGGATCGCGTTGTTTGCGGCGTATTCGTTGATCATCGGCGCCGGATACACGCTGTACCTCATCAAGCGCATCGTCTGGGGCACCGCGCCCAGCAAGGAAGCCGCGGCGATGCCCGAGCTGACGGCCCGCGAGGGTTGGGTGCTGACGGCGTTTGCTGTCGCGGTGCTGGCCATGGGCGTGTATCCGTGGCCGCTGATGCACCTGATGGATTCTTCGGTCGCGCAACTCGTGACCCATTTGATGACCAGCAAGATCTAAGCTTTCTCCAAAGTGCAGGCATGGATGCCGACTTTTGATTTTCGCGGTCAGGGATGACCGCAAAGGAAACACACACATGATTTCGCTCAACGACTTGTTGGTCATCGTGCCCGAGCTGTACCTGACCGCGGCGGCGTGCCTGGTGCTGCTGTTCGACGTGTTCGTCAAGGACGAGCAGCGCGATGCCACCCACTGGATGGCAATCTTCGTGCTGCTGGTGGCCATATTCCTCGTGATCGCCGGCCAGCCGCCACAGACCGTCACCGCGTTCGGTGGCATGTTCGTGCGCGACCACATGGCCGAGATCCTGAAGGTCACGGTGTTGATCGCCACCATCCTGATGTTCGTGATGGCGCGGCCGTGGCTGAAGGACCGCCAGCTGTTCATCGGCGAGTTCTATTCGCTGTCGATCTTCTCGGTGCTGGGCGTGATGTTGCTGGTGTCAGCCGGCAGCCTGATCACCGTGTACCTCGGGCTCGAACTGTTCTCGCTGCCGGCCTTCGCGCTGGTCGCGCTGAACCGTGAATCGAAACTGTCCTCGGAGGCCGCCATCAAGTTCTTCGTGCTGGGCTCGCTCGCGTCCGGCCTGCTGCTGTTCGGGATGTCGCTGATTTACGGTGCCACCGGCACGCTCGACCTGCAGGCCATCTTCGCGGCGGCTGGCACGACCGCGCATCCGCACCTGCTGCAGTTCGGGCTGGTGTTCCTGGTGGTCGGGATCGGTTTCGAGTTCGGGGCGGTGCCATTCCACATGTGGCTGCCGGATGTGTACGAAGGCGCGCCCACGCCGATCGCGATGTACATCAGCGCGGTGCCGAAGCTGGCCGCGGTGGGGCTCGCTTACCGGCTGCTGGAGGTGGGCATGGGTCCGTTCGCGCACGACTGGCGGATGATGCTGGCGATCATGGCTGCGCTTTCACTGGTCGTCGGCAACGTGGTGGCGATCGCGCAGGCCAACCTCAAGCGCATGCTTGCGTATTCCACCATCTCGCACATGGGCTTCGTGTTCCTGGCGCTGTCCAATCCCTCGCCGGAAGGTTATTCGGCGGCGTTGTTCTATGCGGTGTGCTTCGCGCTGATGGAAACCGTGGCCTTCGGCGTGATCCTGGCGCTGTCGCGCAAGGGTTTCGACTGCGAGATGATCGATGACCTCAAGGGCCTCAACCAGCGCTCGCCGTGGTTCGCAGGCATGATGGCGATCGCGATGTTTTCGCTGGCCGGTATCCCGCCGTTGTGGGGCTTCGCCGCCAAGGTGCTGGTGCTGAAAGCCGCGATCGACGGCGGCATGCTGTGGCTGGCGATCGTCGCGATCATCTGCGCGATCATCGGCCTGTTCTACTACCTGCGCGTGGTCAAGGTGATGTACTTCGACGCGCCCACCGAGGGTGCCGAGCCGCTGGCCGCCAAACCCGACTTCACGCTTCGTTGGCTGCTGTCCATCAACGCGCTGGGCCTGATCGCGATGATCGGATTCTCCGGGGTGCTGTACGCGTGGTGCCAGGCGGCATTTTGATGCGATCATCCCTGATCGCTGCGGAAGGGCTGGTGTTTCACGCGGTCGGGCGGTGATTGCCCACTATGCACTGCGGTAATTGACGACCAGCAACCGTCCTTGGCCGGGCGCTCAGCCAGGCACGCGATGCCACCGGCATCGTGTAAGCGCCCGTCTTCGCCCTGACTTTTCACGACAGCCGCTTCGTGCGAGGCGTCGGTGAAAGCAGCCTTCGGACTGCGGCGGGTTGCACCAATCGGTTGCAAAAAACCGTCGCTGGCACCATAATGCGCGTTCCCTGTTGCGGGGTGGAGCAGTCTGGCAGCTCGTCGGGCTCATAACCCGAAGGTCGCAGGTTCAAATCCTGCCCCCGCTACCAGGTCTTGTCAGGGAAGGTTGGTTGGTTCCCTGATCCGCAGGATGCGGAACGCCGACTACTGGAAGCGAAAACGGCGACTTGAGGAATGGGCCTAGTGCCCATTTTTTATTTCTTGAAGGAGCGGTTTGAAAGCTGTTGCGCTCGGCATCTTGCGAGCCGGCCGTGCTCGGAATCCCCATGTACTGACGCGTACACTCCGGTTCCTGCACTCCGGCGACACGCAATCTGCCTTCGCCCGCGACGCCCAGCAAACCGCTCTCGAGGACATGCCGAGTGCAGACCGAAGCAATCGTTGCACGCGTGGCGCCGGCCCTGGCGGAACTGGGCCTGGAATGCCTTGGCGTTGAATGGAACGCCGGACACGGCGGTGGGTTGCTGCGCGTCTACATCGATTCGCTGCGACACGAAGGCGATGCCGCCAATGCGGTGAGCGTGGACGATTGCGAAGCGGCCAGCCGCGAGATTTCCGCGCTTCTGGATGTGGACGATCCGATCCCCGGGCATTACATGCTGGAGGTTTCCTCGCCCGGAATCGAGCGGCCGCTGTTCAACGCGTCGCAGTTCGCGCGTTTCCTCGGCCAGGATGCCAAGGTCACGCTGAAGCTGCCACGCGATGGGCGCCGGCGCCTGCGCGGCAGGATCGCGGTGGTGGACGGCAACCGCATCGGCATGGATGTGGATGGCGTGCAGATGGATATTGGCGACGACGAAATCGAAAGCGCGCATCTGGTTCCGGATTGGGATGCGCTGGGTTACACGCCGAAGCCGAAGCCCGGCAAGGCGCCGAATGCGACGAAGGGCAAGAAAGCGGGACGAACGCGCTGAGCTGAAAGAAAGACACTGGATTCCCGCTTTCGCGGGAATGACGGATGACAAAGGCAACGAGGTGCGACAGAACGCGACCTCGATGGAGCAAAAGAGATGAATCGCGACTTGTTGATGATCGTGGAGACTGTGGCCGCCGAGAAGGCGGTGCCGCACGAGGTGATTTTCGGCGCGCTCGAGGCGGCGCTGGCGACCGCCGCGAAGAAACGCTATCCCGAGGAAGAGCCCGACATCCGCGTCGCCATCGACCAGGAAACCGGCGACTATGAAACCTTCCGCCGCTGGGAAGTGATTGCCGACGACGGCGAGATGGAATCGCCCGACTGGCAGTTGCGCCTGATGGACGCCGAGGACGAGCGTCCCGGCGCGCAGGTGGGCGAGTACATCGAACAGCAGATCGAGAACCCCGAGTTCGGACGCATCACCGCGCAGGCCGCCAAGCAGGTGATCGTGCAGCGCATCCGCGAGGCCGAGCGCGCACAGGTGGTCGATGCCTTCAAGGACCGCGTGGGCGAGCTGGTCAACGGCGTGGCCAAGCGCGTCGAGCGCGGCAACATCTACCTCGACCTTGGCGGCAAGGCCGAGGCGTTCATTCCCCGTGACAAGGCCATTCCGCGCGAGGTGGTGCGCGTGGGCGACCGCGTGCGCGGTTACCTGTTCGAGGTGCGCGCGGAACTGCGCGGTCCGCAGTTGTTCGTGTCGCGCACCGCGCCGGAATTCATGATGGAGCTGTTCAAGCTGGAAGTGCCGGAAGTGGGCCAGGGCATCGTCGAGATCCGCGCCTGCGCGCGCGATGCCGGCGACCGCGCCAAGATCGCGGTGGAAGCGCACGACAAGCGCACCGATCCGATCGGCGCCTGCATCGGCATGCGTGGTTCGCGCGTGCAGGCGGTGTCGAACGAACTGAACGGCGAGCGCATCGACATCGTGTTGTGGAACGACGCGCCGGCGCAGTTCGTGATCAACGCGATGGCGCCGGCCGAAGTGCAATCCATCATCGTCGATGAGGACAAGCATTCGATGGACATCGCGGTGGCCGAGGACAAGCTGTCGCAGGCCATCGGCCGCGGCGGCCAGAACGTGCGCCTCGCCAGCAAGCTCACCGGCTGGGATCTCAAGGTGATGACGCAGGACCAGGTCGCCGCCAAGAGCGAGGCCGAGCAGGAAGCCGCACGCAAGCTGTTCATGGACAAGCTCGAGGTCGATCAGGAAATCGCGAACATCCTGGTGCAGGAAGGTTTCTCGACCGTCGAGGAAATCGCCTACGTGCCGACCGGCGAACTGCTGGCGGTCGAAGGCTTCGACGAGGACATCGTCGAGGAGTTGCGTTCGCGCGCGAAGGACGCGTTGCTGACCGAGGCGCTGGCGGTCGAGGAGAACCTCGACGAGAACGCGCCGTCGGAAGAACTGCTGGCGCTGGAAGGCATGGACGAGGAAACCGCGTATGCATTGGCCGAACGCGGCATCGTCAGTGCCGATGACCTGGCCGATCAGGCCGTGGACGACCTGATCGACATCGAAGGCATGGACGAGGATCGCGCGGGCGCATTGATCATGGCCGCGCGCGCGCCGATGCTGGCGCGGATGGAGCAGGAAGCGGGAAGCCCCTGATCCGAAGGGTTTCAATACTGTCGAAGCGCGTTTCAGTGCGCTGAGTGCGCATCGGACGCCGAAGACACGAGAGGTTGGACACGATGTCAGACATTACCATCAGGCAATTGGCGAACATGGTCGGCACGCCCGAGGACAAGCTCCTCGCGCAACTTGCCGAGGCCGGCATGCAATTCGAAGGGCCCGACCAGGTCATCAGCAATCGCGAGAAGACCAAGCTGCTTGATTTCCTTCGCCGCAACCACGGCAAGCAGGAGTCCGCCGCTGCCGCCACGCCCAAGCAGATCACGCTGAAACGCCGCAAGGTCAGCGAAATCACCGTGGCGGGTGGCCGTGGCGCCAGCGCCAAGACGGTCAACGTCGAGGTGCGCGCGCGCCGCACCTACGTCAAGCGCGCCGCGATCGCGACCGGAAACGTGGTGGACAGCGAGCGCGAAGAGGCGCTGCGCAAGCTCGAGGTGTCGCGGGAGCAGCACGAGCGCGAACTGGCCGAATTGGCGGAACAGGATCGTCGCCGCAAGGAAGAGCAACAGAAGCTCGAGGCCGCAGAGGCCGAACGCAGGCGCGTCGAGGAAGAACGCGCCAGGGCGGAAGCCGAGGCGACCGCGCGCGCGGCCGGGGAACCCGCGAACGGCGATGCCGCCGAACCGGCGTCCACGCACGTGCGACGGCACGAGGCACCGAAGCCGCCTGCACGCGAGAACAAGGACGCGGCCGCGCACAAGACCAAGCGCGCGCGCGGGTCGCACCGCATGCGTGACGACCAGGACGAAGGCCCCGCACGCTATTCGGGTGGCGAACTGCATCTCACGGATGCGGAACGCGCGCGCCGGTCCACCAAGAAGCGCGCGAAGCCGCGCGTCGACCTGTCGGGCATCACCGGGCAGCACGGGTTCTCCAAGCCGGTCGCGCCGCAGATGCGCGAAATCCCGATCGGCGAAACCATCGTGGTTGCCGATCTCGCGCAGAAAATGGCGGTCAAGGGTTCGGAAGTGGTCAAGGCGTTGTTCAAGATGGGCACCATGGTGACCATCAACCAGACCATCGACCACGACACCGCCGCGCTGGTGGTCGAGGAGCTTGGCCACAAGGCCGTGGATGCGGCAGAGAAGACGGCCGAAACCGAATTGGCGGCCCACGCGGCCACCGACGCTGCCGAGGGCGAGAAGGCATCGCGTCCGCCGGTGGTGACCATCATGGGCCACGTCGACCACGGCAAGACGTCGTTGCTCGACACCATCCGCCGCACCAAGGTCGCGTCGGGCGAAGCGGGCGGCATCACCCAGCACATTGGCGCGTACCACGTCGAAACGCCGAAGGGCGTCATCACCTTCCTCGACACGCCCGGCCATGCGGCGTTCACGTCGATGCGTGCGCGCGGTGCGCAGTCCACCGACATCGTGGTGCTGGTGGTTGCGGCCGACGACGGCGTGATGCCGCAAACCGTGGAAGCCATCCAGCATGCGCGCGCGGCCAGGGTGCCGCTGATCGTCGCGGTCAACAAGATGGACAAGCCGGAAGCCAACCCGGACAACGTGCGCCAGGGCCTGGCGCAGCACGAAGTCATTCCGGAAGACTGGGGCGGCGACACCCAGTTCGTGCCGGTGTCCGCCAAGACCGGCGACGGCGTCGATGCATTGCTGGAAGCGATCGGCCTGCAGGCCGAAGTGATGGAGCTGAAGGCGGTCCCCGACGGGCGTGCCTCCGGCGTGGTGATCGAATCCAGCCTCGACAAGGGCCGCGGCCCGGTCGCGACGGTGCTGGTCCAGCAAGGCCTGCTGAAACGCGGCGACTACGTCGTGTGCGGCGTCGAGTACGGCCGCGTGCGCGCGCTGTTCGACGAAGCCGGCAAGCAGGTCGAGAGCGCGGGTCCGTCCATTCCGGTGCAGATGCTCGGTTTGTCCGGCGTGCCGGAAGCCGGCGACGAATTCGTGGTGGTCGCGGACGAGAAACTGGCGCGCAACGTGGTGTCCGAACGTGAAGCCCGGCGCCGCGAGAAGCGCCTGGTCACGCGCACCAACACGCTCGAAGACGTGATGGCGATGATGGGCAAGGGCGAGGGTCAGCAGACGCTGAACATCCTCATCAAGGCCGACGTCCAGGGATCGGCCGAGGCTTTGCGCGAATCGCTGTCGGCGATCAGCAACGACCTGGTGAAGGTCAACGTGATCGCGTCCGGCGTGGGCGGCATCACCGAATCCGACGCGACGCTGGCTTCTGCATCGAAGGCGCTGGTGATCGGCTTCAACGTACGCGCGGATGCATCGGCGCGCAAGGTCATCGAACAGAACGGCGTGGACCTGCGCTACTTCTCGATCATCTACGACGTGATCGACCAGGTGAAGCAGGCGGCATCCGGTCTGATGGGCGTGGAAGTGCGCGAGGAGATCATCGGCACCGCCGAAGTCCGCGACGTGTTCCGTTCGTCCAAGTTCGGCGCCATCGCGGGCTGCATGGTCGTCGAGGGCTCGGTCAAGCGGCACAAGCCGATCCGCGTGCTGCGCGACGACGTGGTGATCTTCGAAGGCGAGCTGGAGTCGCTGCGCCATTTCAAGGAAAACGTGGACGAAGTAAAGAACGGCAGCGAGTGCGGCATCGGCGTCAAGCAGTACAACGATGTCAAGCCCGGCGACCGCATCGAGTGCTTCGAGCGCATCGAAGTGGCACGTACGTTGTAAAACGGAACCCAGGATTCGGGAGGAAGTCACTATCCTCATCGTCATTCCGGACGCCGCGCAGCGGCGATCCGGAATCGGTTTGCTCGATCCGGAATGCCGGCCAGGTTGCCGGTGCAATGGATAATGCCTACCGATTCCGGGTTCCACTGCGGCGTAGCCGCGGTGGCCCCGGAATGACGAAGCAATAAATTCCATCCCATCGCCAAATCCCGTTCATGCCCCAACGCTCCTTCCATGGTACCGACCGCCTCAACGCCGAACTTCGCCGTGAAGTCGGCACGTTGGTGCATGCCGCGGTGCGCGACCACGGGTTGCCGCAGGCGAGCGTGGTGGACGTGGAAGCCAGCCGCGAACTCGATGTCGCGACCGTGTGGGTGACGGCCTTGCAACCCGAACGTTCGGCCGAAGTCGTGAAGGCGTTGAAGGCACTCGCCAAGGAATTCCGTTATCAGCTCGCGCACACGATGCGCATGCGCCGCGTGCCCGAACTGCGCTTCAGGTACGACGCATCGGTGGACACCGGAGAGCGGATCGAGCAATTGCTGCGCGAAGACCACGGCCCGGGGCATCGGGATGCCTGAACACCCCCTTCCAGTGGAAG
>JAGWZT010000080.1 GCA_018971925.1 Lysobacteraceae bacterium
CAGCCGCAGCTTCGACTGCCGCGCCTTCCACGGCACTTTCGGCCGGGGCTTCTTCGACTTCCTCGCGAACAGCCTGCGCGGACACCACGGTGTGGTCGTACTCCTTGCCGAGCTTCAGTTCGGGAATTTCAACACCCGCCGGAAGCTTGAGGTCGGACAAGTGCAACACGTCGCCCAACCCCAGCTCGGCCAGGTCGAGGTCGATGTGCTCGGGCAGGTCCTTCGGCAGGCACGAAACTTCGACTTCGGTGATGTTGTGCGAGATGACCACGCCGGAAGTCTTGGCGGCCGGTGACTTTTCCTTGTTGAGGAAGCGGATCGACACGTACACGCGCACCGGCTTCGATTCGTCCACGCGCAGGAAGTCGAGGTGCAGCAATTGCGGCTTCACCGGGTGCTTCTGCACATCGCGCAGCAGCACCTTCTGGCGGTTGCCTTCGACCAGCAGGTCGAGGATCGCCGAAGAGAACCAATCGTTGCGCGCGGCCAGCGAGAGTTTCAGGTGATCGAACTGGATGTTTTCCGCAGGGGAACCCGCGCCGTAGATGACAGCGGGAACCTTGCCGTCGCGACGCAGGCGGCGGCTCGCACCTTTGCCCTGGTCGGCGCGACGCTCGGCCGTGATTTCGTGGATGGTTGCCATGGTTTTCTACCTTTGGTTGCATGAGTCCGCCTCGCGGCGGATGAAAACTCTCCCGCGACCAGGAGAGTCAATGAAGCGGGAACGGGGGACGGGGAAACGACCTTGCCGTCCTGATCCCTGTTCCCGCCTTTGTTCAATCGACGTACAACGAACTCACCGATTCACCGTACGCCATTCGGCGCACGGTTTCGGCCAGCAACTGCGCGACGGACAACTGGCGGATCTTGCCGCACGCGGCGCCTTCGGCGCTCAGCGGGATGGTGTCGGTCACCACCAGCTCGTCCATCTGCGATTGTTCGATGTTGCGCACCGCCGGCCCCGACAGCACCGCGTGGGTGCAGTACGCGACCACTTCCTTCGCGCCGCGGTCCTTCAGCGCCTTCGCGGCGGCGCACAGGGTGCCGGCCGTGTCGACAATGTCGTCGACAAGCACGCAAGTCTTGCCGACCACGTCGCCGATGATGTTCATCACCGTCGCCTCGTTCGGTCGCGGGCGGCGCTTGTCGATGATCGCCAGATCCGCATCATCCAACCGCTTCGCCACCGCGCGCGCGCGCACCACACCGCCGACGTCGGGACTGACCACCGTCACGCCCTCGGTGCCGTGCTTGCGCCAGATGTCGGCCAGCAGCACCGGCGAGGCGTACACGTTGTCCAGCGGAATGTCGAAGAAGCCCTGGATCTGGTCGGCGTGGATGTCCACCGTCAGCACGCGATCGGTACCGACCGCGTCGATCAATTGTGCGGCCACTTTCGCGGTGATCGGCACCCGCGCCGCGCGCAGCCGGCGATCCTGGCGCGCGTAGCCGAAGTACGGGATCACCGCGGTGACACTGTCCGCCGAGGCGCGCTTGAGCGCGTCCACCAGCACCAGCAGTTCCATCAGGTTTTCGGCCGACGGCGCGCAAGTGGACTGCATCACGAACACGTCCTGGTTGCGGACGTTTTCGTCGATCTCCACCTGCACCTCGCCGTCGGAAAACTTGCCGACCACGGCCTTGCCCAGCGGCACGCCGAGCGTGTGCGCGACGTCCTCCGCCAGCTTGCGATTGGCATTGCCCGAGAACAGCATCAGGTTGGATGTGTTGTGCATGCCCTGCCCTTCACCCGCATTCTGGTCGGTGGCTGGGGCGGCAGGATTCGAACCTGCGAATGCCGGGATCAAAACCCGGTGCCTTACCACTTGGCGACGCCCCATCATGTACAGGGCGGACATCCTGCCGCGCCCTGATGACAAACGGTCGCAGCCAAGCTGCGCCGTGCTTGCACGCATCAGCGCTTCACGCTTCCGCGGCGATACATCCCTGTACCGCAATCTCGCACATTCCCGCTTCTACGCGACCGCGACCGGACATCGTGCCCAGCGCGATGAAAAGCCGCATATTGTCGTGGGCAGCGCAATCCGTGTCAATTCAGGCGGTTGCCTTCCGATCAGCCGGTAAAGTCGATCCAGCCTCGCGGCCCGCTGAAGAACCGTCGCGAGCGACGGCAGGTTGTTCAGCGGGTCGGGCCCCAAGTTTCGATCAACACCCGCACTGTATACGGATCGCGGCTGGCGTACACCTTGCGCGGCAGCGGCGGATTGCGTTCCGAATACCAGTCGCGGTAATCGACGTGCCAGCCGTCCTGATCCAGCGTCGCCGGCAGGCCGTTGGCGCCGAAAGTCAGGATCGCGGGACGGCCGGGGGCGCGCAGCCCGCGCACCCACCAGGCAAGGTCGGCGACCGGCACGTCCCAGCCGAATTCCGCGTTCAGCACCTCGCCCGCGCTGCGGCCGGCCAGCGCCTGCTTGCCCATGCCGGTGAGCACGGCGCCGTCCGGACCGCCATTCAATTGCACACTTTTGCCGGTGATCGGCGCGCGCAGGATGAACTGGTACTGCTGGCCGTCCTGCTGCCAACTCAGGCTGCCGCTGCCGCCATGCCGGCCGTCCGACGCGGCAAAGCGCCCATCGAGACTCCACGATTGCTGCGTGCCCAGCGTCTGTTCGCGTACGGCCTGCGCCGCAAGCTGTTTCGTGGTGCCGGGAGTGCGCACCGCAACCGGGGCGCACGCGGCCAACGCCAAACCGCCTGCCCCGATGACCGCCCACGCACGCAGCCAGCGCAGCGGGTTATTCGAGGGTTCCATCATGGATGCAGCTTCCGCTCGACCTTTTTCAATGCCTCGTTGTGCGGATCGAGTTTGCGGACCTTGCCGAGCACTTCGCGCGCGCTGTCGCGTTGTCCGAGCTTCCACAGCACTTCTCCAAGATGCACGCCGATGTCGGGATCCTGCTGCCGGCCCCAGGCACGCTGCAGGTAGGTTTCGGCCTGGCCGAGATTGCCCAGGCGATATTGCAGCCAGCCCCACGAATCCATGATCGCGGCCGCGTCGGGCTTGGCCGCGAGCGCCTTGCGCAAAAGTTCCGTCGCCTCCGGCAGGTCGCGATCCGTATCGGCGAGCGTGAAGCCGAGCGCATTCATCGCCTCGACGTTGTCCGGATTTTGCGCCAGCACCTTGCGGAAATCCGTGAGCGCTGCGTCGGTGTTGCCGGCGTTGGCTTCTTCGATACCGCGGTCGTAAATCAGCACCGGATCATCCGGAAGCACCGCGAGACCGCGGTTGTAGGCGTCGATCGCCTTGGCGTGCTCACCGTGCTGTGAGTACATCTGCGCATCCAGTTCGTAAGCGGTACGCAGTGAATCGGCATCGTCGGCGTAATCCTGCTGGAGCTGCGCCGCCAGCGCATGCGCTTGTTCGGCCTGCCCCGCCTTGTCCAGCAACACCGCGCTGCGCAGCTGAGCGTCGAAGGCGTGCTGGCTGTCGGGATCGACCTGACCGTACCACTTGAGCGCCTGATCGTCGTGGTGCAGCAATTCCGCCAACTGGCCGAGCAGGAACGCGTTGTCGAGTTGCTGCGATTCGGGCGCCTGTTGCAGATCGGCATAGAGCTGGCGCAGCGCACCCTGATCTTTGGCGCGCGCGGCGATGGCGACGCGCGCCGACCAGGTCGTCGATGTCTGCGGGCCGCGCGCCAATATCTGCAATGCATCGTCGTACTTGCCCGCATCGCCCAACAGCGTCGCGTAGCCGAGGCGCAGGCCCGTGTTCTTCGGGTGCGCGGCCACGCCCTTGCGGTACAAGGCGAGCGCGCCGTCGCGATCGCCCACCGAAACCCGCAGGCTGGCCGCCCATGCGATGGCGTCGGTGCCGTCGAAGCGTTGCACGGCCGCATCCGCGAGTTTGCGCGCGAACGCATGCCGGCCAAGATGCTCACCCAACTGGCTCAACGCCACCCACACACTTGCATCGGCGGGAAGCTTGTCGGGTGTCGCAAGATCTTCCAGCACGCGCCCCGCCAACGCGCTATCGCGCGCGGTCAGCAACGACGCGGCAAAGGTTTTCCAGTCTTCGACCTTGCCGGATGCCAGCACGCCGCGGAACTGCTGCTCCGCGGCCGCGCGGTCGCCGCGCAGCATTGCAAGCTGCCCCCGCCCCATGGCCAGATCGTGCGCACTCGCGCCCAGCGCCTGACTGCGATCCAGCATCCGCTGTGCCGCGTCGGTGTCGTGCGTCACCAGCGCCAGCTGCAGCGCGCGCCCGGCGATGGCCGGATCCTTCGAAATCTGCGCAGCCTCGGCATAATCGGCGGTGGCCTTCGCGGCGTCGCCGCCCTGCAATGCGAATTCGGCCGCGATCAGCAGCGCCGAAGCCTTGCCGTTCGCACTGTCCGCAGGAAGATCCAGCGTGGCCAGCGGCTGCGCGGCGCCCATGTGTGACGCGCCTCGCAGGGGCGCCTGCGCGCATCCCGCGGACATTGCCGCCACCGCGAGAATCAGGGCAAACGCGCTAAAATGAAGCCAGGACGGCTTCATCCCGGCCAGCACATGGACGTGCGTCGAGCCGGGATTCCGCTTCTTGTACTTGTCAGGTTGGGTCCGCACATTCCGCACCGGGTTCCGGTCCTCTTTCGTCTTGCCGCCATGCGACAGCTTAGCCTGTCGCCCCGTTAATGCCATGCCGCTGATCGCACTCGGCCTCAACCACCTCACCGCGCCGGTCGCGCTGCGCGAACGGGTGGCCATCGATGCCGATGCCACGCCGCCGGCGCTGGCGGAGCTGGCCGCGCAACCGGGCGTCGAGGAGGCCATGATCCTGTCGACCTGCAATCGCACGGAGCTGTATTGCAGCGTCCGTGACGGCGCCGAGCGCGCGCCGGAAAACTGGTTGCATGCCCGCTATCAAATGACCCCGGGCCGGCTGGACGAGTTCCTGTACCGGCACACCGACGACGAAGCCGTTCGGCACGTGTTCCGGGTCGCGACCGGGCTGGACTCCATGGTGTTGGGCGAACCGCAAATCCTCGGGCAGGTGAAGGACGCGTGGCGCGCGGCGCGTTCGGCGCGCACCCTGCACGCACCGATGGACCGCCTGCTGCAGAACGCCTTCGCGGTGGCCAAGCGCGTGCGTACCGAAACGCGCATCGGCACAGGCCCGGTGTCGATCGCGTTCACCGCCGTGCGTCTGGTGGAACAGGCGTTCGCCGACCTGCGCGAATCCTGCGTGCTGCTGATCGGTGCGGGCGACACCATCGAACTCGCGGTGCGGCACCTGATCGAGCGCGGCGTGAAGCGCCTGATCGTCGCCAACCGCACCATCGAAACCGCGCAGGCGCTGGTGAATCCCGTCGGCGGTTACGCGATCGCGGTGGCTGATCTGTCGAGACACCTCGCCGAAGCCGACATCGTGATTTCGGCCACCGCCAGCCGCGAACCGATCCTCGACGTGCCGATGTTGCAGCACGCGTCGCAACAACGCCGCCGCCGGCCGATGCTGCTGATCGATCTGGCCGTTCCGCGCGACATCGATCCTGCCGTGGCCGAATTGCCGGACGTGTTCCTGTACACCATCGACGACCTGCAGCAGTCCATCGACAGCGGCCGCCGCTCGCGCGAGGCGTCGGTGCGCGAAGCCGAAGCCATCATCGACCTGCAGGTGGAACGCTATCTCGCCTGGCGGCGCGGGGCCGCGCTCGACCAGCCGCTGCGTTCCTACCGCGCCAGCGCCGAAGCGCAGCGCGACGAAGTGCTTGCGCGCGCACGCGAGATGCTGGCGGGCGGACGCGACCCCAATGACGCGCTCGATTACCTCGCCAATACCCTCACAGGAAAGTTGCTGCACACCCCCAGCGTGCGGCTGCGCGAAGCCGCCGAGCACGGCGACCAGGTTCTGCTCGATGCCGCCACGCGCCTGTTCGACGCGGACGGACGCGACGCGTGAACCCGCACCTGCAGCGCCGCCTCGAACAATTGCTGGAGCGCCACCACGAGGTCGGCCTGCTGCTGGCCGAACCCGATGCGGCCGCCGATCCGAAACGCTTCCGCGATCTGTCGCGCGAATACGCCCAGGCGCACGCGCTGGCCGAGGCCTTCGCCACTTCGACAAAAAACACCGGCGAGCTGGCGCACGCACGCGCGATGCTGGCCGATCCCGACCTGCGCGAACTTGCACGCGAGGAAGTCGCGCGTCTGGAAGCGGAGGCCACCGAGCTCGACGAACGCCTGCAGGCGCTGTTGATCCCGCGCGATCCGCTGGACGACGCCAACCTGTTCCTCGAAGTGCGCGCGGGCACCGGCGGCGACGAAGCCGCACTGTTCGCGGGCGACCTGCTGCGCATGTACCTGCGCTACGCCGAACGCCGCGGCTGGCGCACGGAAATCCTGTCCGCGCACGGAGGCGAGCACGGCGGTTACAAGGAAGCAGTGGCGCGCGTCGAAGGTGGAGGCGCGTATGCGGCGCTCAAATTCGAATCGGGCACGCATCGCGTGCAGCGCGTGCCCGTCACCGAAGCCTCTGGACGCATCCATACCTCGGCCGCGACCGTCGCGATCCTGCCCGAGCAGGAAGACATCACCGACATCGAGTTGCGCGACGCGGATTTGAGAGTCGATACGTTCCGCGCGTCGGGCGCGGGCGGCCAGCACGTCAACAAAACCGATTCGGCCATCCGCATCACGCACCTGCCCACGGGCATCGTGGTCGAGTGCCAGGACGAACGCAGCCAGCACAAGAACCGCGCGCGCGCGTTGTCGCTGCTGAAGGCGCGCCTGCTGGATTCGCAGCGTGCCGAACAGGCGGCGACGCAGGCAGCGACCCGCAAGCTGCAGGTCGGTTCCGGCGATCGCAGCCAGCGCATCCGCACCTACAACTTCCCGCAGGGCCGCGTGACCGATCATCGCATCAACCTGACCCTGCACAAGCTTCCGGAAATCATCGACGGTGATCTCGACGATTTAATCCACGCGCTGGCGCGCGAGGCCCACGCCGAGGCGCTCACCCAACTCGCGGAACGCGCATGAGCAGCAAGACCGCATCCGCACTCGTCGCACGCGTCGTCGAACAGCTGGAGCGCGGCGACACCGCCGGTGCCGAAGCGCAGGCGCGCAAACTGCGCGAGACCGTTCCAGACGATGCCGAACTCGCGCGCCTGCACGGCGTGGCGTTGCTGCTGCTGGACCGCAATGCGGAAGCCTGCGCCGCGCTGCGCGACGCTTTGGCCCTCAATCCGGCCAGCGTCGCCGTGCAAAGCAATCTCGCCAGCGCGCTGATGGCAACGGGCGCGCCGGACGAAGCCGTGGGTCTGTTGCAGGAGGCGATCGCCACACAACCGGCCGACCCGGCGCTGCACAACAACCTCGCCAACGCGTTGCGCGCCGTGGGCGACGACGAAGGTGCGCGCGAGGCTTACCACGCCGCGCTCGCGCTCGCGCCCGGTTACTTCGACGCAATCGTCAACCTCGCCGCCACCGAACTGTCGCTGGGCAGGACCGCGGACGCCGAAACGCGGCTGCGCGGCGTGCTCGCGGGCCAGCCCCATCCGCAAGCACTGCTGTTGCTGGGCCATGCCTTGAATCGCCAGCAACGCTACGCCGAAGCGCAGGCGGTGTACGGGCAGGCCGCGCAACTCGCGCCCAACGCCGCGCAGTTTCCGTACCAGGCCGGCCTGATGGCGGACGAGCAGCACCATTTCGGTGAAGCCGTGCAACTCTACCGCCGCGCGCTGCAACTCGATCCGAACCTGCACCTCGCCGAAGGCCAGTTGCTGTTCGTTCTGCGGCGCGAATGCGACTGGGACGCCGCCGAGCCGCTCAGCCGCCGCATCAAGGCACGCGCGCTGGACGGCTCCGGTTCCATCGATCCGTTTGCATTCCTCGCCGAGGACGCCACGGCCGCCGAACAACTGACCTGTGCCCGCGCGCGCGCCGCGCGCGTGGAACGCGACATCGAACCGTTGCGGCGGCATCTGAAGTTTGCCCGTGCGCGGCCGGGAAATGGGCGGCCACTCAGAGCGGGATTCGTATCAGCCGGTTTCCATGCGCACGCCACGGCACTGTTGACTGCC
>JAGWZT010000514.1 GCA_018971925.1 Lysobacteraceae bacterium
GCGGCCGCGACCACGGTCACGATCAACGCAGCTTCCAGGACTTCGCGGAAAACCAGCAGTGCTATGCCAAGCATGACGGGGCCTATTCCACCACCAATGTGCCGGTGATCGTCCGGTTGAAATCATCGAAGAACTTGTAGGTGCCCTTGTCCAGCGGCCCGATGAATACCGTGATGGTGCTGTTCGGCAGCACGATCTTTTCGCGGTTGAAATCGGAGCTCTCGAACTCGGACGGCGTCGCGTTGCGATTGGTCACCAGCACCTTGAACTTGGTGTTCGCCGGAACCTTCAGCGACGCAGGTTCGAACTTGTGGTTCTGCAGGACCAGATGGAATTCGGGCGTGCTCTCGGCGTGCGCCGGCACCGCAAACGCGGCCGTACCCGCAAACATGAGAACCGGCAACCACAGCGACCCACGCATTGTTGAACTCCACCGGGGCTTGCGCCCGCCTCGTTTTCGATGGCAAATGCTAATCGTTCGCATTTAGTAACGCAACTGGCCGGGTTCGCCGCCGTTCATTCCGCAACACCCAAGGACCGGATCGGCAACCGGCTATCCTTGCTGTTTTGGCCGGTGCGATCCATGCCCGAAACGATTCGACTTGAGCGGAACGGCGCGGCGGCGACCCTGTCGCTGGACCGTCCGCAGGTCCACAACGCGTTCGACGACGCCCTGATCGCCGAGACCACGGCCGCGCTGGAATCACTCGCAGCGGACGCAACCCTGCGCGCCCTGGTACTGACCGGCACGGGCGCGACCTTTTCGGCCGGCGCCGACCTCAACTGGATGCGCCGCATGGCGAAGGCCGGCACGGACGAAAATCGCGACGACGCGCTGCTTCTCGCGAAACTCTTGCGCGCCCTGCAGTTCTTTCCGAAACCTACCCTCGCACGCGTCAACGGTTCCGCGTACGGCGGCGGCGTGGGCATGGTCGCGTGCTGCGACATCGCGATCGGCATCGAGGGCGCGAAATTTTCGCTGAGCGAAGTGAAGCTCGGCCTCGTTCCCGCCACGATCGCGCCATACGTGACACAGGCGATCGGGCCGCGGCAGGCACGCCGACTGTTCGTGAGCGCGGAAATTTTCGATGCCACCGAGGCAGCGCGCATCGGACTGTTGCATCAATGCGTCGCCGCCGAACACCTGGACGAAGCGGTCGATCGCCAGTTGCATTTCCTCGCCAAGGGCGGCCCGCTGGCGCAACACGAGGCCAAGCAACTGGCGCTCCGCACCGCCGGCATGACCCCCGAATCGGCCGAACGCACCGACACCGAAAATGCAGAGTTGATTGCCCGTCTACGAGTGTCACTGGAAGGTCAGCAGGGCCTGTCCGCGTTTCTCGAAAAACATTCGCCGCCATGGCTGAAGGAGTAAAGCGATGCTCGACCACATCGGATTCCCGGTTTCCAATTTCCTCGGCAGCAGGAAGTTCTACGAGGCGGCGCTGGAGCCACTCGGCGTCGGCGTCGTGATGGAGGTGACCGCCGAACAAACCGGCGGCAGCTCGCATGCAGGCTTCGGCGAAAACGGCAAGCCGTACTTCTGGATCGGCGACGGCGAAGGCAT
>JAGWZT010000515.1 GCA_018971925.1 Lysobacteraceae bacterium
TGTACACACCCCGCCCGTGGTTTCGAGGGCACCCGTGTTCATGACGATTTCTCCACAATGTGCAGATACATCCGTGCAGCGGTTTGCAGATCCGCCAGCGCCACCCACTCGTCGGCGCTGTGCGCCTGCGCGATGTCGCCAGGCCCATACACGAACGTGGTGCAGCCGGCCTGCGAAAACAGCGCGGCTTCGGTCCAGAAGTCGACCGGTTCGCCAGGCGTAATGTTCAAGGCTTCGGCCAGCGCGCGCGCATCGCGCAGGCGCAACTCCGCGTTGGCCGCGTCAGCCGGCAGCGGCGGACCGCGAAAGGTTTCCTCGAACTCCGCAGGCTCCGGTTCGACAAGCCTGCGCAAATCTTCCAGAAGGCCGTCCATGTCGACCGATGGCAGCGGCCGCATGCCGAACCGCAGCTGCGCGTCCGGCGCGATCATGTTGGCCTTGATGCCGCCTTCGATGCGGCCAAGGTTGAAGCGCATGCCGTGCAATCCGCCGAAGTTTTCCTTCGATCTCGATTCGGCGAAATCCAGCGCGGCGGCCCCCCAGCGCACGGCCTGATGCAACGCGCTGTCGGTGGGTTTCTGTGCGGCCGATGCGTGTCCGGCACGACCTTCGAAACGCACGCGCACCGACTGGATCCCGCGGTGCGCAAGCACGGCCCGGCAGCGCGTGGGTTCTGCGACGATGACGTTCGAGTACGTCGAATGGCTTTCCAGGAATGCGCGAACGCAGCGCGGGTCGGCGCCTTCCTCGTCCGTCGTGAGCAACAGTGCCATGTCGCCGTTCGACGCATTCGTTGCAGCCAGCAACCCCGCCGCCGCGCCCTTGATGTCGCACGCTCCAAGGCCAATGGCACGATCAGCCGTCACACGCAGCTCGAACGGGCTGGCGCTCCACTGCGGCGAATCCGGGACGGTGTCGAGGTGTACGTTGAACAGCAGCGCCGGGTTGCCACGGACCGCCAACAGGCTGACCGCGCCCGCGCCGTGGTCCGTCACCTCGACGTCAAACCCCGGCAGCTGCGCGCGCAAGTAATCGAAAATGCCGCCCGTGCCGATCGCACGCGGCGGATTGCGCGTGTCGAACGACACCAGCGCACGCAGGTGCGCGAGCGTGGTATCGAGCAGTCCGTCCATCACCGATTGACCTCGGCCCACAAGGTGCTGCTCATGCCGAAAAGTTTGATGAAGCCTTCGGCCTCGGCCACGCCCCAATCCGCGGCCTGGGCGTAGGTCGCGCCTTTGGCGTTGAGGATGCGTCCGGATGACACGGCCACCGCATCCACCCTGCCGCCCTGCGTTTCCAGCGTCACCTCGCCTTCGACGCAACGCTGGCTGGACGCCAGGAATGCTTCGAGATCGGCCTTCAGCGGATCACGGAAAAATCCCTCGTAGACGAGCTCCACCCACTTGCGCGCGACTTCCGGCTTGAATCGGTTCTGCTGTTTGCTCAGCACCGCTTCTTCCAGCGCGCGATGCGCGGTCAGCAACGCGACCAGCCCCGGCGCCTCGTAAACGATGCGCCCTTTCAACCCGATCGTGGTGTCGCCGGTATAAAGACCACGCCCCA
>JAGWZT010000516.1 GCA_018971925.1 Lysobacteraceae bacterium
CGAGCAAACGTGTTTTCAAACCTGAATCCATAAATACCGCACCATGAGACGGGCCAGTGTCAGTGTTGAGCCGAGCGCTTCAGACGCGTCGGTTCGAACGCCTATTCCACAAGTGTCCGGAATTATAAGCTCGCAACACCGGCGCCACGACGTGGAAGCTGCCAAATGCCAGGATGCGATCATCGGGCGATGCTTCCGCGCACGCGGCGGCCAGCGCGGCGGGAACATCGGGATAGGGCGCGCAGGTCGCTTCGGGCAACGCCGCCCGCACGCGTGCCACCAGCCCCGCGACCGTTTCGCCGCGCGGGGATTCGCCGTCCAGCCCGGCCAGGTACCAGCGCCCGATGCGCGCGCCCAGCGCCGCGACGACGCCTTCGATGTCCTTGTCCGCCAGCGCGCCGAACACCGCACGCGTCTCGCCCCGCACCGGATGGCGATCCAGCCAGCGCGCGAGTTCTCGCGCCGCCTGGGGGTTGTGGCCGACATCGACGACGAGGTCGGGGTTGTTTCCGAGATGTTGCAGGCGTCCCGGCAGCAGCAGCGCGGAATCTGCGGACCGCCGTTCCTTCTCCAATGCATCCGCATTCCAGCGCACACGGCCACCCAAGGCATGCAAGGCCGCGACCGCGGTCGCCGCGTTGTGGTACTGGAACGCACCTTCCAGCGCGAGGGTGCCGTGCAGTTCCACGCCGCCGCTGCACCCTTCGGCGGGCGCGACATAGCGCGACCTCGACGGATCGCAATGCCACCAATGCAGTGCATCGAGATGTGGCGACCAGCCGAAGTCGCGGCCCAGCACTTCCACGCGCGCGCCGATGGATCGCGCGCGTTCAAGCAGCGATTGCGGCGGATCGGTTTCGCCGATGATTGCAGGCCTCCCCGCGCGGAAAATCCCGGCCTTCTCGCGGCCAATCGCGCCCCGGTCCGGACCGAGGTATTCCATGTGGTCGAGATCGACCGTCACCACCACCGCGCAATCGGGGTCGATGATGTTCACCGCATCCAGGCGGCCGCCCAGCCCGACCTCAAGCAACGCCACATCGAGATTCGCGCGTGCAAACACGTCGAACGCCGCCAGCGTGCCGAACTCGAAATACGTCAACGTGGTGTCACCGCGCGCGATTTCGATGCGTTCGAATGCATCGACCAATGCGGCATCATCAACCTCGGCACCATCCACGCGCACGCGTTCGTTGTAACGCAGGATGTGCGGCGAAGTGTACGCGCCGACGCGCATGCCGCCCGCGCGCAACATCGCTTCCAGGAACGCAACCGTCGAGCCCTTGCCGTTGGTACCGCCGACGGTGATCACCACCGGGGCAGGCCGCGGCGCACCCATGCGCTGCCATGCCTCACGCACGCGCTCGAGGCCCATGTCGATGCCGCGCGCGTGGATTTGTTGCTGGTAGTCCAGCCACTCGGCGAGGGTCTTCATGGCGCGCGGGAGTCCATCTCACGGCCGACGACATCCATGTCTTTTTCCGTGCGCGTCCCACGCACACGGGTAACTTTCTCTTGCGTGGCCAAGAGAAAGTCACCAAAGAGAAGGCCACCCCGGTGCTGCG
>JAGWZT010000517.1 GCA_018971925.1 Lysobacteraceae bacterium
CTCGCGTTTCCGTGTTTCGACGAACCGGGCTTCAAGGCGCCGCTGGATTTGTCGCTGACGATTCCCGACGTCGACAAGGCGGTCGCGAACGCGGCCGAGACCGGCGACAAGCCGACCGGGCAGGGCTGGAAGACCATCACCTTCGCGCAAACCAAGCCGCTGCCGACGTATCTGTACGCATGGGCGGTGGGTCCGTGGGACATCGTGGATGGCCCAACCATTCCGCCGAACCAGTGGCGCTCGGAACCTGTCCCGGTGCGCGGCATCGCCACCAGGGGCAATGGCCCGAAGATGCAACGCGCGCTGGCGATGGTGCCGGGCATCATCGAGCACGAAGAGGCGTATTACGGTTTCGGCTATCCGTTCGGCAAACTCGATCTCGCCGCGTTGCCGGATTTTTCGGCCGGCGCGATGGAAAACGCGGGGCTGGTGACCTTCCGCGATTGGCTGTTGCTGCTGGAGAAGGATTCTGCGCCCAGCGCGGTGCGCAGCACTTTCAACGTCATCGCGCATGAGCTGGCGCACCAGTGGACCGGCGACACCGTCACGCTCGATTGGTGGAACGACATCTGGCTCAACGAATCGTTCGCCACCTGGATGCAGCAGAAGATCGAGGGTGAAATCCATCCCGACTGGCACGCGCATCTCGATCGCATCGGAGGCGGGCAGCGCGCGATGCAGAACGACAGTCTCGCCAGCGCACGCATGATCCGCCAGCCGATCACCGGCAACGGCGACATCGAGACCGCGTTCGACGGCATCACTTACCAGAAGGGCGCCGCGGTCCTCGGCATGTTCGAGAACTTCGTCGGCCCCGAGGTGTTCCAGAAGGGCCTGCAGGCGTACATCAAGGCGCACGCGTTCGGCAACGCCGATGCGGATGATCTGGTGGATGCGATCGCCACCGCCGCCGGCAAGGGCGACGCCTTCAGGAAGGCGTTCAAGAGTTTCCTCAACCAGAACGGCGTGCCGCTGGTTGCCACCAAACTGGATTGCAAGCCGAAGGGCGCCGCGGTACTGGAGCTGACGGAGAGCCGTTACCTCCCGCTGGGGTCGTCGGGCGATCCGAACCGCGTGTGGGGCGTGCCGGTATGCGTGCGCTTCCCGAACGGCGTGCAGTGCCAGATGTTGAGTACGAAGACTGCCGAAATGAAGATCGATGGCGACCGGTGCCCGGCGTGGTACATGCCGAACGCCAACGGCAATGGTTATTACCGCTACGAAATGGCCAGGGCCGATCGCGCGGCGCTCACCAGGGTGATCGCGCAGCGCAATGACAGCGAGCAGCTGGCGTTTGCCGATTCCGTCGATGCGGCTTTCCGGCGCGGCGACATGGATGCGGCGGAAGTGCTGGCCGCGATGCGCGAGCTGGCGCCGTCGAAGGTTCGCCAGATCGCGCTGGCCCCGCTGGAAACGGTCGAATGGATCTACGATCACGAAGCACAGACCGAGGCGCAGAAAGGCGCCATCCGCGACGCGGTGGCGAAGGCGTACCTGCCGCGGCTTGAAGCGCTCGGCTATCAACGCCGCGCCGGTGAGTCAGCCGACGACGTGTTGATGCGC
>JAGWZT010000518.1 GCA_018971925.1 Lysobacteraceae bacterium
GTGCGAACCCTCACCCGGCGCTACGCGCCACCCTCTCCCGGTGGGAGAGGGGAAAGACTGGGTCCCGGGCTGCGCCGGGATGACGAAGATTGTTTGACGCGCGTCAGCGCGTCAGTTCAATGCCCCGTGGCAGTGCTTGTACTTCTTGCCCGATCCGCACGGGCACGGATCGTTGCGACCGACCTTGGGGCCGTTGCGGACCATCGGTGCCGCAGCGGCGACTGCCGCGCCGGCCTGTTGGCCTTCGCCGTCCGCGCCGGGTTGCGGCATGGGGTCGTAGCCGGTGGACTGCGCGTGCTGGAAGTCCATCGCGCGGGCCGCGGCCTGGCGGCGTTGTTCGGCTTCCATCGCGGCGACTTCTTCTTCGCTGCGGATGCGCACGCGCGCGAGGGTCTGCACCAGTTCCTTCTTGATGCGGCCCAGCATGTCCTCGAAAAGTCGATAGGCCTCGCGCTTGTATTCCTGCTTGGGATCGATCTGCGCGTACGAACGCAGGTAGATGCCCTGGCGCAGGTAGTCCATGCTGGCCAGGTGGTCCTTCCACGCGCTGTCCACCGCGGTGAGCATCACGTGCTTTTCCAGCGCGCGCATCACTTCGGGGCCGACCTGCTGTTCCTTGGCCGCGAACATTTCGTCGGCGGCTTCGATGACGTGCTGGTGGATGGCCGCGGAATCGGCCTCGGCGGATGTTTCCAGCCAGTGCTTCAGGTCCAGCTTCATGCCGAATTCGGATTCCAGCGCGGCCGACAGCCCGGCGAGATCCCACTGCTCGTCCACGGTATCGTGCGGCACATGCTGCGTGGCCAGCGATTCGAACACGTCGTGGCGGATGTCGCGCACGGTTTCCGAAACGTCGTCGGATTCCAGCAGTTCGCGGCGCTGGGCGTAAATCACCTTGCGCTGGTCGTTGGCCGTGTCATCGAATTCCAGCAGCTGCTTGCGGATGTCGAAGTTGTGCTGTTCGACCTTGCGCTGCGCTTTTTCGATCTGGCGGCTGACCAGCCTGTCCTCCAGTGCATCGTCTTCCTTCATGCCGAAGCGCTGCATCCAGCGCACCAGGCCTTCGCCGCCGAAGATGCGCATCAGGTTGTCTTGCAGCGACAGGTAGAAGCGCGAGGAACCCGGGTCGCCCTGGCGGCCGGAACGGCCACGCAACTGGTTGTCCACGCGGCGCGACTCGTGGCGCTCGGTGCCGACGATGTGCAGGCCGCCCGCTTCCAGCACCTGCTGGTGGCGCTGTTTCCATTCGGCCTTCACGCGTTGCTTGTCGGCCTCGCTGGCATCCGCGGGCAGTTCCGCCAGCGCCGCGTCGAGACTGCCGCCCAGCACGATGTCGGTGCCGCGACCGGCCATGTTGGTGGCGATGGTGACGGCACCCGGCAACCCGGCCTGCTCGACGATCTTGGCTTCGCGCTCGTGCTGCTTGGCGTTCAGCACCTCGTGCGGTACGCCGGCCTTCTGCAACAGGCCGTGCACCAGCTCCGACACCTCGATGGATGCGGTGCCGACCAGCACCGGCTGGCCGCGTTCGTGGCAATCCTTCACGTCTTCCAGCACC
>JAGWZT010000081.1 GCA_018971925.1 Lysobacteraceae bacterium
GAGTTTGAGCGTGCGGCCGCCTTGTCCTGGCCAGTCGATGCTCTGGCCCACGCGCAGGCCGAGCAGCGCGCTGCCGACCGGCGCCAGCACGGAAATCCTGCCGGCATCGGCGTCCGCATCCTTGGGATACACCAGCGTCAGCGTGTGGTGCTTGCCGCTGGATTCGTCCACGCAGTCGGCCGAGGAGTTCATGCTGACCACGTCGTGCGGCATGGCCGCGGGCTCGACGATATCGGCACGGTCGAACTCGGCGCGCAACTTGGCTGCCGTCGGCGAATCGCGCAGTGCCGGCGCTTCCAGCAGCTTTTCGATGCGTTCGACGTCCAGCCGGGAAAGGGTGATGGATGAGCGGGCGGGCATGTCAGTCCTTCGAGTGATTCCTGCTGCCAACATACCGACGACGCGACAGTTTCTCAATGGGCGGGTTGGGCAGGGTGGCGGGATCGAGCAGCTCGGGCGGGAGGTTCTTGAAAACTTCCGACAGTTGCAGCAGGAACCCGTGGATCGCCGAGCTGCGCCGCCAGAACATTGCGATCCGCCGGCTGGGCGCGTGACCGCGGAAGGGTGTCAGGTGCACGTTGCCGGTGTGCGCGATGGGCGGCTGCACCGCGAGCACCGGAAGCAGGGTGACCCCGACATTGGCGGCGACCATATGGCGCAGGGTTTCGAGGCTGGTGGCGCGGAAACCCTGTTTCTCGCCGGCGCCGGACATGCGGCACACTTCGAGCGCCTGATCGCGCAGGCAGTGGCCGTCTTCCAGCAACAACAGGTGTTCGTCCTCGAGGTCGGCCATCTTCAAGAGTTTGCGCCCGGCCAGCGGGTGCGCATCCGGCGCCGCCAGCAGGAACGGTTCCTCGAACAGGAATTCCGCGTGCAGGGTGTCGTCATGCACCGGCAGCGCAAGGATCGCGGCATCCAGCTTGCCTTCGCGCAGGCGTTGCACCAGTTCGGCGGTTTTTTCTTCGACCAGCAGCAGCTCCAGACGCGGGAAGCGGTCGCGGATCGTGTCCAGCACGTGCGGCAACAGGTAAGGGCCGAGCGTGGGAAAGATGCCGAGGCGCAGGGAGCCGGCCTCGGGGTCGCGGTCGCGATGCGCGATGCGTTTGATCTGCTCGACTTCGTTCAGCACCTCGCGCGCCCGCGCCACGATCTGCCGGCCGACCTCGGTCAGCAGCACCTTGCGCGGGGTGCGTTCGACCAGCGTGACGCCGAGCTCGTCTTCCAGTTTCTTGATCTGGGTCGAAAGGGTCGGCTGGCTGACGAAGCTGGCTTCGGCGGCACGGCCGAAGTGCTTGTGGTCGGCGAGGGCGATGAGGTAGTGCAAGTCGCGCAGATTCATGATGACCCCTTGGACAACCCTGGTTGTTCGGAGGCTCCGTCTGATGGGATGGATAAACCAATATACACCATCTATCAATTGTATTACAACAATCGATTGGACATATCAATGTACGGTGCGTATCTTGGTTGCCAGGAACGGTGGCACGCGCCGCTTGTCCAACCCTTTCAACCCCAAGGAGCTTCCCATGCTGACCGTCGGCAACAACTTCCCGCATTTCAACCTGAAAGCCACCGTGTCCATCGAGAGCCTCGACAAGGCTTTCACCGAGATCGACAACAACACGTACAAGGGCAAGTGGACGTGCGTGTTCTTCTATCCGAAGGATTTCACCTTCGTGTGCCCGACCGAGATCAAGGGCTTCGCCGATCTCGACAGCCAGTTCCGGGATCGGGATTGCCAGATCCTCGCCGCCAGTACCGACTCCGAGTTCGTGCACCTGGCCTGGCGCCGCGACCACAAGGACCTGCGCGACCTGCCATTCCCGATGCTCGCCGATATCAACAAGGATCTGACCCGCGCGCTCGGCATCCTCGACGATGAAGGCGTGGCCAAACGCGCCGCGTTCCTGGTCGATCCGGAAGGTGTAATCCGCTTCGTGTACGTCACCGAAGGTTCGGTCGGCCGCAACCCGGCGGAAGTCTTGCGCGTGCTGGATGCGCTGCAGACCGACGAACTCTGCCCGTGCAACTGGAACAAGGGCGAGGAAACCCTGAAGGCCGCGTGAGGCGTTCGCGCAAGGCCCGCGCCGCCCCTCTCCAGCGGCGTAGGCACCCCTGCGGCGGGAGCGATCCCGCCGCATCCTTCAGGCGAGTCCCAACGAAACCAAGGAGCCTGTCATGAACCTGGAACGAATCAAGTCCGGCCTGCCCGATTATGCCAAGGACCTTCGCCTCAACCTCGAATCGGTGTTGAGCGAAGGCGGCGCGCCGGGGCTGAGCCAGAAGCAGATCGCACTGGTCGCGTTGGCATCCGCGATCGCGTCGCGCCACGCGCCATTGACCGAAGCGATCGCGGAATTCGCCTCGCAGCATGCCGACGAGAAGGAACTCGACGGCGCGCGCACCGCCGCCGCGCTGATGGGCATGACCAACATCTATTACCGCTTCCTGCACCTCGTGGAAAACAACGAGTACGGCACGTTGCGCGCGGGCCTGCGGATGAACGCAATGGCCAACCCCGGCGGTGACAAGATCGATTTCGATCTCGCGTCCGTGGCCGTCTCCGCGATCAACGGCTGCGGCAGTTGCGTGGCCTCGCACGAACGCACGCTGCGCAAGCACGACGTTTCGGCGCAGGCCGTGCAAAGCGCTGCGCGTATCGCGGCGGTGATCCACGCGGTTGCGGTGGTCCTGGAGCAGCAATCCGCGGCGAACACGACCTTGGCAGCGCAAGCAGCCTGATCGTCAGCCAGGTGCGCGGCCCTTGCGCACGGAAGCGCGCCGCGTCGTCGCGTTCCGGGTTTTCTTCCCGGAAGCGGCGCTGGCCGGGCCCGGTCCGCTGAAGCCGATGAACTGCTGCCGCATCGCGGTGATCTGTTCGATGCGCTCGTACACCGCGTCGCTGCCGCGCGCCCGGATCACCGCACCCAGCAGCACGTTGAACAGCGCGCCGAACGCGGTGAAGCTGTGCCACGCGCGTTGCGGCTGGATGGGCAGCATCAACACGTGCGGCGTCAACTGGCGCGCCCAATAGCATTCGGAGTCGGTGAGGATCACGAGCGGAATGCCGCGCGCCGCCACTTCTTCGGCGAGAATCCGGAAATGCCGCGAATAGCGGCGCTCGTCGATCAGCACCACACAACTCTTTTCGGTCGAATCGATCAACACGTCGGTGTAGGCGCCGTCCACGCCCGACGCAAACGCGACCCGCGGCCGGACCTGTTGCAGCAGCGAGGCGAACATCAAGCCGAGGAATCGACCGAGCTGGAAACTGGCGACGGAAACCCTGTCGGCCGAGGCCAGCAGGCGCACGATGGCTTGCCATTCCTCGCCGCGCGCCAGCGCGTGGGTCGCAGACACCGCGCGGATGTCGGCTTCGAGGTTTTCGTCGCGGGCGCCCGGTCCCTCGGCGGGCGCTGGGCTGTGGTAGAACTTCTGCCACGTCGTATCGCCGCGCAGTTCTTCCTTCATTTCGGCCACGCCCGCATAGCCGAGCTTGCGCAGGAAGCGGCCGACCGTCATCGCGCTGACGCCGACGCGCTGACCCAGTGACGCCGCGGTTTCGAACGGAAGGCCGCCGAGGTTCTGCACCAGGTAACCCGCGATGCGTTGCTCCGAGGCCGTGAATGCGTGCCAACGGCTCTTGAGTTTTTTCTTGAGGTCCTGGGTCATCGTGGTGCGATTATCGGGCAATAGGGGAGCCACTGCGCGCCCTCAGGCCGCGGCCGGCAGCCCGCCACCCCAAAGTTCCTCCGGGCACCAGATCATGCCGTCCTGGTAACGTGCGCCGGGAGAACAGTCTTCGCGCAGGTACAGCGGCCCATCCAGATCGACCACCGCACATTGCTGGCCTAGCACGAACGCCGGCGCCATCGCCAGCGAAGAGCCGGACATGTTGCCCACCATCAGGTCGAAGCCCATCTCGCGCGCCTGGCTCGCCATCGCCAGCGCTTCGGTGAGGCCGCCGCATTTGTCCAGCTTGATGTTGATGATGTCGACGCGGCCGGCGAGGCGCGCGAGATCAGTGTGGTCCTGCACGCTTTCATCGGCGGCAATGGCGATGGGCCGTTCCATGCCATCCAGCCAATTTTCCTTTCCGATCGGGAAGGGTTGTTCGATCAGCGCAATGCGGCACTCCTGCAGCGTGGGCAGCAGGCGCGAGAGCGAATCGCGGGTGAATCCCTGGTTGGCGTCGACCATGATCCACACATCCGGTCGTGCTGCGCGCACGGCGCGCACGCGTTCGGCATTCTGGTCGTCGTCGGTCAGCTTGAGTTTCAGCGCGTGTGCGTCCGAAAACGCGCGGGCGAGTTCGGCCATGCTGGTGGGCTCGTCGGCGCCGATCGTGAAGGTGGTCAGCAGTGGGCGTGGTGGATCGATGCCCGCGAGTTGCCATGCCGGTTGCCCCCTCTGCCTGGCTTCCAGGTCCCACAAAGCGGCGTCCAGTGCATTGCGCGCGCCACCGGGAGGCAGACAGTCCAGCAAATCCGCGCGGGTGATGCCGTGTTCGATGCGGTCGCGGAGTGCCTCGATCTGGGCCAGCATTTCGGGCGGATTGTCGTGCTTGTAATAAACGCCCTGCGCCTCGCTGCGACCCGTGCAGCCGTCTTCGCGCAGCGTCACCACCAGCGCGTCGAACCCTGTGAAGGTGTAACCGGTGATGTGGAAGGGTGCCTTCATTGGCCGCTTTTCGATCGCGGCATGCAACTTCATGGATCGGGGGCCGCTCATGCCGTCTCCTTGTTGTTTGCAAACGGACGCTCCATCGGTGGAAGTCAGAATCGGACGTTGAAACTGACCAGCCCGAACACCACGATGAACCACGCCAGATAAATCATTGCGAGCGCGAGGAAGATCTCGCCCACGCGCACCCGGCGGCTGCGGCGCGGTGCGAACCAGGCGATCGCCGCATTGGCGATCACGGCCAGCGCACCGATCAGTGCAGGCACACCCATCGCGTACAGCAGATACATCCACGGTGTGAGGGCGCCACGCACCAGCAACAATTCGTTGGCCGAAATCGCGACGATGAACAAGAACCAGCCGAACACCGTCGTGATGCACACCAACACGCCGAGTCGCGACAACCGCCGCGTGGCGCGTTGCACGCGAGAAAGCACCAGTATTCCACCGTAATGGCGGCGGATCAGCCAGCCGCCGAGCCAGATCAACAGCGTTGCCAGCAGGATCGCCAGCGCGATGCCCAGCAGCGGCATGAACATTGCGGGGTTCAGACGAGCCGGCATGCGCTGCAGAATCGACGTCGGATTTTCGCTGGTGGCAAGATAGAGAATGCGCCCTCGCGCGTCGGCGACGAAATCCAGCAATGCCTGGCCGTCGACTTCGCGGTAATGCAGCGGGCCGATCTCGCGCCAATGCAAGGGACTGCCGGCGGGGTCGTTCAGCATGGACACGGTGATCGTGCCGTCGGGAAGCGCCTGCACGTTCGCTTGCCCAAACAGGTACAGAAACCGCAGCGCGCTCACGTTGCGGCGGCTGGATTCGTACGAACCCGCCACCAGCGACGCGTCGCTCTTCGCGTCCTTGTACGTCGGTTCCTCTGCGACGTGCCACGGGAAGTAGCGGTCGAGGAACGCGTGGAAGATCGCGCTGCGCACGTCGTTGATCGCGCCGTTCTTGCCCGCGGAGTTGAAGCTCATGAAGAGGCCGACATCGGCGTCCAGCAGCAGGTGCAGGTCGCTGTGGAACACGATGGTGTCGCCGCCGTGGCCGATGATGCGCTGGCCGTTGCGGTTTTCCTGGTAAAAGCCGAGGTCGAAGCCGTTGAGGCCGGGCGCAGAGGCATGCTGTGGACTGTGCATCAGTTCGGCGGTGCGCTGCGACAGGATTCGGGTATTGCCGAAACGGCCGTCCTGCAGCTGCGTGATCATGAAGTTCGCCATGTCCAGTGCGGACGAAGTCATGGCGCCTGCGGGCGCGGGATTGGCGAGTTCGAAGGGTTTGGCGTCGCCATCCGAAGCCGATGCATAGCCCTTCGCGAGCAATGGCGCCAGGCTCGCCGGCAACGGTTGCGCGAACGTGGAGTGACGCATGTCGAGCGGTTCGAAGATGTGGCGCTGGACGTAGGTGTCGAACGGCTCGCCGGACACGCGTTGCACCATGTAGCCGGCCAGCCCTGCGCCATAGTTGGAATAGGCAACGATCTTTCCGGGCGGAAAGATGCGCACGGGTATGTGTGCCTTGAGATAGCGTTCGAGGTTGGTGCCATCAGGGGTGGCGGGCAGCAGGTCGCGCGCGGTGTCCTCGAAGCCCGGTGTATGCGTCATCAGGTCGCGCAGCGTGATCGGCTTGCCGAAGCGCGGCGGGATCTTGAAATCGAGGTAATCGTTGATGTCGCGGTCGAGATCGACCTTGTGCTGCTCGACCAGTTGCATCACCGCGGTCCAGGTGAACAGCTTGGACACCGAGCCGATCCGGAACAACGTGGTGGCAGGCGAGACCGGCGTGCGCGTCTTCAGATCCGCGTAGCCGTAGCCCTGTGCGAACAACACCTTGCCGTCTTTCACGACAACGACCGCGCCTCCGGCGATGTCGCCGCGCGCCAGCATGTACGGCAGCATGCCGCCGAATAACGTCGAGAGATCTTCCGCAGTCATCGTGTGCGGCGAGGTGGATGGCCGTGTATTCGCAACAGGCGCGCGCGGCGCCGGCTGCGGCATCTGTGCAATGGCCGTGTGCGCGAGTAACGCCAGCGCGCATGCCGAGAACAGTCCGATGAAACGATACGCGCTCGTCATGGCGATGCCTCGAAGGGAATCGAGTCGCGGCCGCGGAGCACGCCGACCAGCAGGCCGACTGCGAGCCACGCGCCCCCGAACAAAAACGTCGTGCGATCGAAACCGGTGAAGATGAATCCGACCACTGCCAACCCGCAGATCGGCAGCACGAGGTGGCGAAGCGGCCGTGAACGTTCGCGGCGGCGCAGCCAGAAATACACCGGCACCGAAAGATTCAGCAGCAGGAACGAAGTGAGCGCTCCGAAATTGACCAGGTGCAACAGCACTACGATGGGTACGCTCAGCGAGAGCACCAGCGACAGCACGGCGACGAACAGGATCGCGTTGGCCGGTGTCTTGAAACGCGGATTGACCCGCGACAGGAATCCGCCGTAGGGCAGGGCACGATCACGGCCCATCGCGAACAGGATCCGCGAGATCGCCGATTGCGAAGCCAGCGCGCTGGCCACGCCGGTCGCCAGCGCCTTCACCACGATGAACAGTACGAACAGCGCGGTACCGCCAACTTCGCGTGCGATCTGGAAGAACCCGAGGTTGTCGTCGAGGTTGGCGTAAACCGGATGCGCCAGCGCTGCCAGCCAGGTTTGCAGCACGAACAGTGCACCGAGCACCACCAAGGTCAGTACCGTTGCCGTGCCGATATCACGCCGCGGTTCACGCGATTCCTCGGCCAGCGTGCTGATCGCGTCGAAGCCGAGGAAGCTCAACGCCGCGATCGTGGTCGCGGTCGCGATGAAGCTCCAGCTCAGGTGTCCGGGTTGATACAGCGGCGCCCAGGAAAAGCCGCCGGTGCCGTGGCCGAGCACGAACACGAAGCGGATCGCCAGCACCACGAAAATCGCCAGCGCGATCAGTTCGAGCGTCAGCAACACGAAGTGCGCGTGCGACTGCAGACGCACGCCCAGCACGTTGATCGCGGTGTTGACCGCCAGCAGCGCGACGATCCAGACCCAGTGCGGCACGCCCGGCACCAGTCCGCCGAGCCAGTTCGACACGAAGATGTAGATCACCGCCGGCACCAGCAGGTAATCGGCGAGGATCATCCAGCCCGCGACGAAGCCCAGGAACGGATTCATCCCGCGCCGCACGTACGCGTACACCGATCCCGCGAACGGGAACTCCGCGCTCAATTGCTTGTAGCTCAGCGCGGTGAAGAACATCGCGACCATGCCGACCAGGTACACCAGCGGCACCGTACCGTGGCTGGCGTGCGCGACGAAGCC
>JAGWZT010000519.1 GCA_018971925.1 Lysobacteraceae bacterium
GACGCGGGTTGGCGCGGCCATCTGAAGGAGGTCGGGCTCGCGCCGTTGCTGATGACATTGGCGTTGCTGCCGCTGACCGTGTGGTTTTTCGGGCAGGCGTCGCTGGTCGCGCCGCTCGCGAACCTCGTTGCCGTGCCGTTCGTCAGTTTCGTGATCGTGCCGATAGATCTCGCCGCGTGCGCGCTGCTGTTCGCGTGGCCGTGGGCGGGACAACTGCTGCTGCACGTCTGCGCGCATCTGGTGGATGTGTTGTGGTGGGCCCTGCTGCATCTCGCCTCGTGGCCGGCCGCGATGCAATACCTTCCGGAAACTTCGTTGGCCGCCTTCGCACTGGCCTGTGTCGGCGCGGTATGGCTGCTTGCGCCGCGCGGCGTGCCGGCCCGCGCGTTGGGCGCGTTGGCATTGTTGCCGTTGTGCTGGCCGCGCACCACGTTGCCGGCCGACGGCGCATTCCGCGCCACCGTGATCGACGTGGGTCAGGGCCTGTCGGTGCTGGTGCGGACACGTGGCCACGCCTTGTTGGTTGATACCGGCGCGCGCTATCCGTCGGGGTTCGATCTCGGCGAAGCCGCGGTGGTCCCGACCCTGCACGCGCTCGACGTGACCCATCTCGATGGCCTGATCATCAGCCATGGCGACAACGATCATTCGGGCGGCGCGGTATCGGTGCTGTCGGCGTATCCGGGCACACCAGTCTGGGGCGGCGAACCGATACGCGGGCCGGTGCCGATGCGGCAGTGCGATGCGGGTCAACACTGGCGATGGGACGGCGTCGACTTTCGCATGCTGCGGCCGCCCGCGCCCGTGACGATCCGTGGCAACGACGCCGGCTGCGTGTTGCTCGTCAGCGGCGGGGGTGGGCGCTTGCTGCTGCCCGCGGATACATCGTCGAAGGTCGAGCCGGACATCGCCCGCGCAATCCCGCCGGGGCCGCCATTGGTGCTGGTGGCGCCGCACCACGGCAGCAAGACCTCGTCGGGCATCGCGTACCTGCAAGCGCTGCACCCGCAGTTGGCGATCGCGTCGACGGGTTACATGAACGGCTACCATCATCCGGCGCCCGAGATTGCCGCGCGTTACGCCGCCCTTGGCATCCCGCTGTTCAACACGCCGGATACCGGCGCCGTGCGCGTCGCATTCCCGGCCGATACTCCGCCGCGCATCATGTCCGGAGAGCGGCAGCGCCAAGCCCGCTATTGGCGGGAACACGGCGCGGGCGGTTCGATTGCGTCACGCTGAAGCACGCGGGCACACTGCTATCATCCTGCGCGAATCCACCGATTGGCGGAGCTTCACGTGTTCGAAATCCTCAAGGCGGGCGGGTGGGGCATGCTGCCCATCCTGATCTGCTCGGCGATCGGCCTTGCCATCGTGCTGGAACGGTTCTGGACACTGCGCCGCAACGCCGTGCTGCCACCGGGGTTGGGCGAGCAGGTGCGCGGTTGGGCGCATTCGCAGCAATTGAATCCGTCGCACATCCAGGCCCTGCGCGAGAATTCGCCGCTCGGGGAAGTGCTTGCCGGGGCGCTGGACGTGCGCGACCGTTCGCGCGC
>JAGWZT010000520.1 GCA_018971925.1 Lysobacteraceae bacterium
AGCCTGCCCCGGACTCGATCCGGGGGCGTTCGCGTTTGCAATTCCCCGATCAGGTCGGGGACAGGCTCTGCAAACGCAGTCGGGTTTCGCCGCGATGGATCTGCGGTGGCCCCGGAATGACGAGCGAAATCAGAGTAGCCCTAAGGTAGAATGGCAAGTTGTCAGCGTGCGGCTGGTTCGCACCCCGTGCTCCTTCGTTTGTCCGCCGGACCGTCATGATTGTCAATAGCGTCCTCGAATTGATCGGCCGCACGCCGATGCTGCGCGTGCGCAGGCTGGATGCCGGACCGTGCGAACTGTTCCTCAAGCTGGAATCGGCCAACCCAGGCGGTTCCATCAAGGACCGCATTGGCCTCTCGATGATCGAGGGTGCCGAGCGCGCCGGGAAAATCAGGCCGGGCGCGACACTGGTCGAAGGCACCGCGGGCAACACCGGCCTCGGCCTGGCGCTGGTCGCGCAGGCGAAGGGCTACAAGTTGATTCTTGTCGTGCCCGACAAGATGAGCCGCGAGAAGATCTTCAACTTGAAAGCGATGGGCGCCGAAGTGGTGCTGACGCGCTCGGACGTCGCCAAGGGCCACCCCGAGTATTACCAGGACCTCGCCGCCAGCATCGCCGAAAAGACGCCGGGCGCGTACTTCATCAACCAGTTCGGCAATCCCGACAATCCGGCCGCGCACGAGGCCACCACCGGCCCGGAAATCCTCGAGCAGATGGAGGGCCGCGTCGATGCGATCGTGGTCGGTTGCGGCTCGTCCGGCACGCTGGCGGGGCTGTCGCATTTCTTCGCCAAGGCTTCGCCGGACACCGAGTTCATTCTCGCCGACCCGGTCGGTTCGGTGCTGGCGCAGTACATCAACGAGGGCACGCTTTCGAAGAAAACCGCGTCGTGGATGGTCGAAGGCATCGGCGAGGATTTCCTGCCAGGCATCAGCGACTTCTCGCGCGTCAAGAAGGCGTACCCGATCAGCGACAAGGAAAGCTTTCTCACCGCACGCGAACTCTTGAAGCAGGAAGGCGTCCTGGGTGGCTCGTCCACCGGCACGCTGCTGGCCGCGGCGCTGAAATACTGCCGCGAGCAGACCACGCCGAAACGCGTGGTCACGCTGGTGTGCGACACCGGCAACAAGTACCTGTCCAAGCTTTACAACGATTACTGGATGCTGGACAACGGCTTCCTCGACCGCCAGCCGACCGGCGACCTTCGCGACCTGATCCTGCGTCCCTACGCGCAACGCGACACGGTCGTTGCTTCGCCGGGTGACCTGCTGGTGACGGCGTACAACCGCATGAAGCTGTACGACGTATCGCAACTGCCGGTGATGGAGGGCGACAAGATCGCCGGCATCATCGACGAATCCGATCTGCTGCTGCACGTGTACGGTGACGAGAAGAAATTCCTCGACCCGGTCTCGACCGCGATGATCACCGAGTTGCAGACGCTTGGCGTCAAGGCGTCCATCGAGGATCTGCTGCCGGTCTTCGAACACGGCCGCGTCGCGATCGTGATGGATGGCGAGAAATTCCTGGGCCTGATCACCCGCATCGATCT
>JAGWZT010000521.1 GCA_018971925.1 Lysobacteraceae bacterium
CTCGTCCACGGCATGCGCCGCAAGCAACAGAAATACGGCATGGTCACCATGTGCATCGGCACCGGCATGGGCGCTGCGGGGATTTTCGAAATCGTCTGATCGTAGGGCGGGAGGAACGAAGTGAACCCCACCATCTGGCTCACGACATCGAGGCGGGGCCGGCTGCGCTGCTCCCGCCCTACCGCGTTATCGCAGCAACGCAAACGCGAATGTCCCCAGCATCATGAACGCCACCGCGAGTTTGATCGCGGTGCCGATCAGGAGACCGATCCAGGTTCCGAAACCGACGCGTGTCGCGTGTTCGATCGCACTGCCCGACGCGAGTTGCCCGATCACCGCGCCGATGAACGGCCCGAGGATGATTCCCGGGATACTGAAGAACAAACCGACGATGGTGCCAATGAAGGCGCCCCACACCGCCGCTTTGCTGGCGCCGAATTTTTTTGCGCCATAAGCACCAGCGAAAAAATCGAACACGATCGAGAACGCAGCAAGCACGCCGAGGAACACGATCACCCACATGGGGATCTTGGCGAAGTGCCCGACCCATGCGGCCAAGAGCATCCCGCCGAACATCACCGGGATGCCAGGCAGGTTGGGCAGGATCGCGCCTACCAGACCCGCGACGATCAGGACGCCGGCGATGACGTACCAGAGGATGGTCCAATCCATGGGCAGAGGATAGTGGTTCGTTCTGACAAGCGGCCGATGTTCCACTTGCATTGTCATTCCGGGGCTGCCCGCGCCTGTCGCGGGCAGAACCCGACTGCGTTTGCAGGACTGCAAACGCGAACGCCGAAGGCGGCGCGCAGCGCGAGCGCCATGGATGGCGCGAGTCAATCGGTTTACCGGCGGTGGCCATGACCCAAACCGATTCCGGATTCGGGCCTGCGGCCCGCTCCGGAATGACGAGCGTGTCGACGGCAGGCGGCTTCCGAATGACGACTTTCGAAGGAAGACGATACCTACCTGTTGGGTTCGAGCTCTATTTTTCCGGCACCAATTGCAAGGTCAGTACCTGGAACGGTTGCAGCGTGATCGTGACTGAATGATCGGCGCTCAGCGTCTTCGGTACGCTGTTGTTACCGGTGTGCCAGACATCGCTGACGTTGAACGTGCCTGCGGCCCCTTCAGGCAACTGCAACTGCCGGCCGACGTCGAGGATCGCGAGGCGCGGCTTGTCGTCGGGGTTGCGCAACGTGATGAACGATTTGTCCGGTGACCACGCAGCCCAGCCGTAAACGTCCAGCCGCCCCGGGTCGCCACCGATCCAATGGGTGTCGCGCAGCACGTCGGCATTCGCGCGTGACCAGTTGGCCGCCTGTGCCAGCGTGTTCAAGTCGTGCGTCGTCAGCAAGGATGGCGTGATGTACATCTCCTGCAGGTCAGTGCCGGCCGCAAAATAGGAATGCACTTCGTTGGCGAAATCGTGGCCGGGATCGGAGTCGAGCCCCACCGCGTGCTGCGCGTAGATGATCCCGTGCAGCATCAGCGAATTGATCGGGAACAATGGACCCTTGATCACGATGTTCTGGTAGGTCTG
>JAGWZT010000522.1 GCA_018971925.1 Lysobacteraceae bacterium
CTACGTGATCGACCAGGTCAAGCTGCGCGTTCCGATCTGGAAACGCGAGCACTATGTCGGGGGTAGTTCGGAGTGGCTTCACCCTGAAGCCGAATAGGCGGCGGCCCCGCCGGCGAATCTCCGGCGCACGAGTCGACCAATACCGTTGCTGCCTTCCGGCCCTGGCGGGATTTTCGATCTATCGTCGCGGAGGCACCGACGGGGCCACCATAAGCTGGCGGAGAGGAAGGGATTCGAACCCTTGAAGCGGGGTTTAGCCGCTTACACACTTTCCAGGCGTGCTCCTTCGACCGCTCGGACACCTCTCCGAACCGCGGTATTGCCTGCGGCGGACTGCGCAGGATAACGGGCATGGAGAATGCGCACAAGATAAACCGGTCGACGTGCTTGGTCTGGCCGCGCTGACTTGGCACAATGGGCGGTCGCCCACAGATCGTGCCCATGAGCTATCAGGTTCTCGCCCGCAAATGGCGTCCGAAGCAGTTCGATGAACTGGTCGGGCAGGAACACGTCGTCAAGGCGTTGACGCACGCGCTGGATTCCGGGCGCGTGCATCACGCGTACCTGTTCACCGGCACGCGCGGCGTCGGCAAGACCACCATCGCGCGAATCTTCGCCAAGTCGCTGAATTGCGAGAAGGGCATGTCGGCGCATCCGTGCGGTGAGTGCGCGATCTGCAAGGCTGTCGACGCCGGCCGCTTCGTGGATCTGATCGAAATCGACGCCGCCAGCAACACCGGCGTCGATGACGTGCGCGAGGTGATCGAGAACGCCCAGTACGCGCCCGCGCAGGGGCGCTACAAGGTGTACCTGGTGGACGAGGTGCACATGCTCTCCAAGAGTGCCTTCAACGCATTGTTGAAGACGCTGGAGGAACCGCCCGAGCATGTGAAGTTCCTGCTTGCCACCACCGATCCGCAAAAACTGCCGGTGACGGTGTTATCACGCTGCCTTAAGTTCGGACTCAAGCGCCTGCTGCCCGGACAGATCGCGGGACAGATGCGCATGATCCTGGGCAAGGAAGGTGTCGGTTTCGACGACGGCGCGATCGAGGCGCTTGCGCGCGGCGCGGATGGTTCGTTGCGCGATGGCTTGTCATTGCTCGACCAGGCCATTGCGCACGGTGGCGGCACGCTGCGCGCGGATGACGTGCGTGCGATGCTGGGCACCATCGCCGACAACGAAGTGGGTGCGCTGTTGCGCGCGCTGGCGGATGGCGATGGCAAGGCGCTGATGGCCGAAGCCGAACGTATCGCCGGACTCTCGCCGGATTTCGCCGTGGTGCTGGAACAGCTCGCCTCGGCGCTGCACCGCATCCAGTTGCGGCAACTGGTACCGGCTTTCGAAGGCGACGAAGCTGAACGCGAAACGCTGGACGCGCTCGCGGACACGGTGGCTGCGGAAGACGTGCAGGTCTGGTACCAGTTCGCGCTGAACGGCCGGCGCGACTTGCCGCTGGCGCCGGACGTGCGTTCGGGATTCGAAATGACCCTGCTGCGCATGCTGGCGTTTGGCGGTGACGATGCGGACGCACAGACC
>JAGWZT010000082.1 GCA_018971925.1 Lysobacteraceae bacterium
GAGGATCGGGTAACGCGAATAGAGATGCCGCTCGATCCAGTCGTTCGGCGTGCCGCGACCGTATTTTTCGAGGTCCGCCTGGTTGGCGGCAGCCACGCGGTACAGTTCGACGCCTTCGAAGAACACCTTGCCGATACCGGCGATCTGCGGGCTGTGCGGATCCTCCTCGGTTTCGCAGTGCGCGTGGTGCTTGCGGTGTACCGCCACCCATTCCTTGGTGACCATGCCGGTGCCGAGCCAGTTCCAGAATCGGAACACATGCGAAACGACGGGGTGGAAATCCACGCCGCGATGCGCCTGGCTGCGATGAAGGTAAAGGGTGACAGCAAAGATGGTGAGCTGGGTGGAAACCAGCACGTAGAGCAGAATCGCGAGCCAGCCGGCGTTCGCCAGGCCATGCGCGGCAAAATCAAGGAGGGTATTGAGCATCTCGGGTCACGTGGGAAGGGACGGGCCAACACAAACCCGTATGAGCGAGTCTAGGGCAGAAAACCCATCGCCGCCACAGGCTTGCCTAAACAATGTGATGGCCGCGACAATGATTTCAATGCTTTTTACATGCACGTAACCCAATGGCCGCGACGCCGGCGTTGCTCGAACTCGTCTCCGTGGGGCGCCGGTTGGCCGGACGCGCGGTGCTGCGCGACGTTTCGTTCAGCCTGCGTCGTGACGACGTGCTCGGGCTGCTCGGCGTCAACGGCGCCGGCAAATCGACGACGTTGGCGATCATTGCGGGCGTGTTGCAGCCCGACGCCGGCAGTGTACTCATCGATGGAAAGAACGCGACCGACGATGTTCGCACCATGCGCGACCGTATTGGTTGGGTGCCGGAAAGCGTGCCGCTGTGGCCGGAATTGACGGTAATCGAAGCGCTGGATGCCTGCGGCCGGTTGCGCGGCCTGTCCAAGCCTGCGCGCAAGACGGCGCTCGAACGTGAATTGGCGCGGCTTGAATTGACGGATCTGGCGCAACGCCTGTGCGGACAATTGTCGTTGGGCCAGAAACGCCGTGTGGGTCTGGCGCAGGCGCTGTTGCACGAACCTGATCTGCTGGTGCTGGACGAACCCGGCAACGGCCTCGACCCGGTGCAGGCCGCGCAATTGCGTGAACTGATCGGCAAGCTGAAGCCCGGGCGCGGCATCATCCTGTCCAGCCACGATCTTGCCGAGGTGGAAGCGATGTGCAATCGCGTGGTGATCCTGCACGACAGCCGGGTACGTCTCGATGCGCCGTTGGAAACCCGGCGCGGCAAACTCGATGCGCAATTTCGCTCGATCGCGGCGCAACCCGCGAGCGCCGCGGCATGAGCGCACTGGCGGTTGCACGCATCGACCTGAAGCGCCTTGCCGTTCGTCCGTTCGCGTGGACGCTGGCCGGCATCGCCCTGGCCATGATGGCGTGGCAATTCCTGCTGGGCCTGTCCGCCTTCATGCACGCGCAACCGGTGGTACCCGGCCCCGCCGCCGGACCCGGTTTCATCGACGCGGTCGTCGCGCCGTACCTGCTCAATTACATCCAGTTGTGCCTGGTGATCGTGCCGCTGATCACGATGCAGGCGCTGGCAGGCGAACGTGGGGCGCAGCGGCTTGCGCTGCTGACTGCATCCGGCGCAACGGCCGCGCAAATCGTGCTCGGCAAGTTCACCGCGCGGCTGGTGTTCCTGTGGCTGCTGCTGGTCATCGTCGCGACCATGCCGTTGGTGCTCGGCGGGGCGACGCATCCCGATTGGGGCCAGTTCGGTGCTGCGCTGGTGGCGAGCGCGTTGTGCGTGGCCGCGCTTGCCGCCATCGGTGTCGCATGCTCCGCATTCACACCCGAGCCTGCGCTGGCCGCGACCGCCGCGCTGCTGATCGGTGAAGGCCTTTCGCTGATCGACGCGGGCGTACGCATCAGCGGCGGCGAGGGCGGCTGGCTCGGCTACCTTGCACTGCACACGCATCTTGCTCCGGCGATGCGCGGCCTCGTGCGCAGCGAAGACATCGTGTATTTCCTGATCATCATCGTGCTGGCGCTCGCACTCGCGATTCGTCGAATCGCGGCGGAACGGGAGCGCGGCTGATGCGCAGTGCATGGAAGGGGTGGCTGTACGCGCTGTTGTGCGTGGTGATCGCGGTGTGCGTCGCCGCGTTGTCGGCGCGTTTCGGTTTTACCGCGGACTGGAGTGCCGGCGCGCGCGCCACGATCACGCCGCAGAGCCGGTCGCTGCTGCAACAGCTGAAGGGCCCGCTGGAAATCACCAGCTACGCGCGACCCGGCACGCTGCGCACCAAGACCCGTCTGCTGGTCGATCGCTATCGCCGCTTCAAGCACGACGTCGCGTTGCAGTTCGTCGATCCCGACGCCGACCCCATCGCGACGCAGGACGCCAACATCACGATCGATGGCGAACTGGTGTTGCGGTGGAACGGCCGCACGCAACACGTCACGCAACTGGATGAGCCGGATTTCTCCGATGCACTGGTGCGGTTGGCGCGCGGCGGCGACAAGCTGATTGCGTTCATCACCGGCGATGGCGAACGCGACGCGAGCGGCAAGAACGCCGCCGACCTCGGCGCTTTCGTGCAACGCCTTGCGCCGCGCGGCATTCGTGCACTGCCGCTGAACCTCGCGGAAGCCGCCGAAGTGCCGCGCAATGCGAACCTCGTGGTGCTGGCCAGCCCGCAGGCCGCGCTGTTGCCGGCCTCGGTGCAGAAGCTGCAGGACTATGTCGCCAACGGCGGCAACCTGCTGTGGCTCACCGAGCCGGGCAGCGATGACCTGGGTCTTGCGCCGCTGGCGCAGGCACTTGGCATCAAGCGCCTGCCCGGTCGCCTGTTCGATGCGCAAAGCGCGACCGCCACCGGTGATGCGCGGATGCTGGTCGCATCGCACTACCCGACGCAAGCAATCACGGATGGCTTCGACGTCAACACCGTGTTCCCGCGCGCGGCGGCGCTGGCCGCGTTGCCGGGCACTGCGTGGAACGTGCAGCCGATCCTGCAGTCGGGCGCGCGCAGCTGGAACCAGACCACGCCAGTCGATCCCGCGCAGGCCGCGTTCGATCCGGATTCGAGCGAGCTGAAGGGTCCGCTCACGTTCGGTTACGCGCTGAGCCGCCTGTCGCCCAGCCCCGACAAGAACCAGCAACGCGTGGTGGTGATCGGCGGCGGCGATTTCCTGTCCAACGCGTTCCTCGACGACGGTGGCAATCTTGCCTTCGGCGAGCGCGTGTTCGACTGGCTGCTGGGCGACGACGCGCTGGCCGCCGCGGCGCAACCCGCGCCCGACAGCGTGATGAAACCGACGCGCACGCAGCTCGGCACACTCACCTTCGGCTATCTGATCGCGCTGCCGATCCTGTTGATCCTGATCGGCCTTGCGATCAATTGGCGGCGGCGCCGGCGGTGACCCGCGCGAACCGCAACCTCGCAATGCTCGGGGCCGTCGCCATCGCACTGGTGGCGCTGGTGTTGTGGGTAGGACGCCGTGAATACCTGCGCGACCCGCCCGCCGTCACGCCACTCGATCCCGCTGCCGTGACGAGGATCGAACTCGACATTCCGCCGGTCGCACCGCAGGTGTTCGAGCGCCGCGGTGACGGCTGGTGGCGCGTGCAGCCTTCGGACGCACGCGCAGACGATGCACGTGTGCAACGCCTCGCCAACCTCGCCGCGACACCGGTGTCGCGCTGGATGGCGGCGTCCGGCATGGATTTATCCAAGGTTGGATTGGAACATCCTTCGGCAACGCTGGTGTTGAACGGCGTGCGTCTCGAATACGGTGGCCTCACCGCAATCGACGAGCTGCGTTACGTCAAGCTCGGCGACAGGATCGCGCTGGTGCCGCGGCAATATTCGCCAGAAGTGATGCTCACAAAACCGGAAGGCAATTAACGAAGCAGCGTAGGGCGGGAGTAGCGCAGCGAATCCCGCCACCCGGCGTCCCGAAGGCGGGTTGGCACCCGCCCTACACGACTACGTAAACTTGCCGCATGCCTGAGCTCCCCGAAGTCGAAACCACCCGCCGTGGCATCGCCCCCTTCGTAACGGGGCACAGGGTGGAACGCGTGCTGCTGCGCAGGAAGGATTTGCGCTGGCCGGTCCCGCGTGCACTCGTGACGAAACTTCCGGGGCAGCGCATCGACGCGGTCGAACGTCGCGCGAAATACCTGCTGCTGCACACGCAAGCCGGCTCGGCGCTGTTGCATCTCGGCATGTCGGGTTCGTTGCGCATCACCGACCCGGACTTGCCGCCGCGCACGCACGACCACTACGACCTGGTCTTCGATTCCGGACAAGCGCTTCGCTTCAACGACCCGCGCCGCTTCGGGAGCTTGTTGTGGCAGAAACCCGGCGAAACGCATCCGCTGCTGCGAAACCTCGGTCCGGAACCGCTCGGTGATGCGTTCGACGGCGACTGGCTGTGGAACGCATCGCGCGGGCGCAGCGCGGCGGTCAAGACATTCCTGATGGACCAGTCCATCGTGGTCGGCGTCGGCAATATCTACGCCAGCGAAGCACTGTTCGCGGCCGGCGTGCATCCCAAACGCGCGGCAGGCGCGGTGTCGCGCGCGCGTTATGCGCGAATCGCATCGGAAACCCGGCGCATATTGAATTACGCGATCACGCGCGGCGGCACCACGCTGCGCGATTTCCTGGCGCCCGACGGTGCACCCGGTTATTTCGAGCAGGAACTGTTCGTGTACGGCCGCGCCGGTGAACCGTGCAAGGTGTGCGGCACGCCGATCCGTGCGCAGGTGATCGGCCAGCGCATGAGCTACTGGTGTCCGCACTGCCAAAGTTGATTTGCGATCATCCCTGATCGCTGCTTCGTTGATGGTTCGCGCCACGGGACGCTGTCCAAGTCACGAAGCACCAGAACGGCCATAGAGCCGCCATCCGTGGCCAAGAGCTCCTTGGCCTGACTTCTCACCAAAAGCGCGCGCACTTTGCATGACAGGCGTCACGCGACAACGCCGCCCGTGATTCGCCACAATGCACCTCGTCCGGCTGCAGGAGACGATCCATGTCGCCCAACATCATCGCCCCCATCGTGATCGCGCCGCTGATCGTGTGGCGCCTGTATGCGCGCACGCGCCGCAGCTTCGGCAGGCAGCCAATCCAGCCGAAACGCATGTGGACGCGCGTGGGCTTCCTCTCGGTGGTCACACTGCTGGTCGCCTCGCAGGGGCTGATCGATCCACGCCTCGCGACCGGATTGGGCGCGGGGCTGGTCGGTGGCGTGGCACTGGGCTTGCTGGCCCTGAAACTGACGCGTTTCGAAATCGACGGTCAGGGCGATTGCTACTTCCCGAACCCGTGGATCGGCATGGGATTGACCGCGCTGTTCATCGGGCGACTGCTATACCGCTTCATGGTGCTGTATCCGCAGATGTCGCATGGCGCCGCGGGTGGTTTCGCGGAGTACCAGCGCAGCCCGCTCACGATGGCGATCCTCGGCTTGCTGCTGGGCTATTACATCGCGTATTACGCGGGGCTATTGATCCACCACCGGCACGTGCTCATGGATGTCCAATCGAAGCAGCTTTTGTGAAGAGTCAGGCCACGGAGCTCTTGGCCATGGATGGCGGCTCTATGGCCGTGGTAGTGCTCATGACCCGATGTGATTCCAAATAAACCGCCAGCTGATCGAAGGAGCGGTCAAGGATGAACGTACTACAGCGCGTCGGCGTCCAGTTCACCCGTCCGAATCCGGACCACCTGATCCAGCGTCGAGATGAAGATCTTGCCGTCACCGATCTTGCCGGTGCGCGCGGCATGGCTTATGGCTTCCACCGCACGCTCGACCAGGTTGTCGGGCAATGCGATCTCGAGTTTCACCTTGGGCAGGAAATCCACCACGTATTCTGCGCCGCGGTAAAGCTCGGTATGTCCTTTCTGCCGGCCAAAACCCTTGACCTCGGTGACGGTGATGCCGTTGACCCCTACGTCGGACAGCGCCTCGCGCACGTCGTCCAGCTTGAACGGCTTGATGACGGCGGTGATCAGTTTCATGGCCATAAGCTTACCCGAGAGCAAGGTTCCAAAATCGCCCCGCTGGAAGCGGCTGTTGTAGAAGGAGAGCGATTCGCGACCGATCGGAGTCTACGCGTTTACGGACCCTCACCCGCCCCTTCGGGGCACCCTCTCCCGAGGGGAGAGGGGTAAATCAGGGTAGCCGTATTCTCCGCGCCACCGGTTTCGTACTTCTTCGAGTCACCGGACGTGCAGCGATCAGGGACGATCGCACTGCTTTCGCGAAAAGTCAGGCCATGGATGGCCGAGGTGATGTCCGTTGATTTCGCATCCCACACCGCTCGACGACGTTCAGCCAAACAGCGATCAGGGACGATCGCACTGCTTTCGCGGAAAGTCAGGCCATGGATGGCCGAGGTGGTGTTCGTCGACTTCGTACCCACCACCACGCGACGGCACCCAACGACACCGCGGTCATGGATGACCGCACAACTTTGTAGGAAAATCCCTACACCTCCACACGATGTCCACCTATAGGCGCGGCACGAGCCGCTCCGTAAGCTGTGGACGCATCGAGGCAACGACATGATCGACGTGCACTCCATAGACCAACTCGCGCATCGGCTGGCTACCCTGGTTCCTCCGGGACTGGCGCAGGCGCGGGACGACATGGAAGCCAATTTCAGGGATGTGCTGGCGCACGGATTGCGCCGCCTCGACCTTGTCACCCGCGAGGAATTCGACGCCCAGCGCGCCGTCCTCGACCGGGCACGTGAACAGGTCACGCAGCTGGAAAAGCGCGTGACCGAACTGGAAGCGTCGCGAAAAGCCTAACCGTTACCGGTCTGGAGCGTGCGATGACGCCGGCCGCAAGGCTGGCGTGTTGTCGCGATCATCCATGATCGCGGCAATCCAGGGTGTCGATAGAACCCCAGCTCTTTCGTTTAAAGGGGCACCAGAACGGCCATCATGGCCTGACTTTTCACGAAAGCCATGTACGGGAGGGGTGGTGCCATGAGCTTGGCGGTTGCCCTGACCCGCGCTTCCGAAGGCGTCGCCGCGCCGCTGGTCACGGTGGAAGTGCATCTATCCGGTGGCCTGCCCGGCACGTCCATCGTCGGCCTCCCTGAAGCCGCGGTGCGCGAAGCGCGCGACCGCGTGCGGGTCGCGATCCAGAACACCCAGTTCGAGTACCCGGCGCGGCGCGTCACCGTGAATCTGGCACCCGCGGAATTACCCAAGGACGGCGGACGGTTCGATCTCGCGATCGCATTGGGGATACTCGCTGCCGGCGGGCAGGTGCCGCGCGAAGCCTTGCAGGGCTGCGAATTCCTGGGTGAGCTCGCTTTGTCGGGCGAACTCAGGCCCGTACCGGGCGTGTTGCCCGCGCTGCTGCGCGCGCGCCCCGGCAAACGTTGCGTGATCGTACCCTCCGGCAACGCGCACGAGGCGGCACTGCTGGATGGCGTGGACGTGCGTGTCGCACGCACCCTGGCCGAAGTCTGCGCGCACCTGCGCGGCGTGGATGCATTGCCGGCGCCCATGTCCGACGCAACGAACGACACGCATGGCCATCTTCCCGATCTGGCCGACGTGCGTGGTCAGTTGCAGGCACGCCGCGCGCTGGAAATCGCCGCGGCCGGCGGTCATCACCTGTTGATGATCGGGCCGCCCGGCACCGGCAAATCCATGTTGGCGCAACGCCTGCCCGGCATCTTGCCGCCGATGACGGACGCTGAAGCCATCGAAGCCTGCGCGGTTCGCTCGGTCGCCAACGAGGCCTTCGACGTCACGCAATGGCACCAGCGCCCCTACCGCGCCCCGCACCACACCGCGTCCGGCGTTGCGCTGGTCGGCGGCGGCTC
>JAGWZT010000523.1 GCA_018971925.1 Lysobacteraceae bacterium
TGTCGTTGAGTGTGTTTTCGTGCAGCTTGCTCATCGCCATTCCTCGAGTTGTGTTCGCAGTGCATCCATGGCCCGCGAGAGGTGCGTCTTGACGCTGCCGGCGCTGCAGCCCATCGCCTTCGCGGTGTCCGCCACGTCCAGTCCTTCCAGCACCCGCAGCATGAAGGCTTGCTGCTGGCGGCGCGGGAGCGCGCGGATGGCCTTCGACATCGCCGCGTGCGCCTGCCGCGATGCCAGCGCGCGCGACGGATCGGGGCCCAAATCCGGCGCTTCCCACGCCGGCAACTCCTCGTCGTCATCGTTCGTTGCGCGCCCGGTCCAGACCAGGATCCGGTTGCGCACCGTGCGCCGGCGTTGCAGGTCCGTGATGCGCCGGCGCAGGATGCCCCAGAACAACGGCGGCCATTCTTCGGCCGGCTTGGCAGAGTAGTGCCGGACCAGCCGCAGCATCGCGTCCTGCACCGCGTCCAGCGCCTCGTCGGAATCGCGCAGCGCGATTTCCGCGACGCGCCAGGCACGCCGCTCCACCGAAGCCAGAAACGCCTCGATGGTCGCGGCCATCGGCCTTGCCAACTCCGTGACCACTGGCGCAGGCGCGACCTCGAGCGCCGCCGTGGCGCTCATCGCGGCCACGCTGTCGGGGATCGGTTCGGCATCCGTCGTCTCATGCATCCTGACTTGCCCTTGATAACGCGACAGCCGGAAATGGGTTGACCGCAGCACCCCGGCCGCGCATGCCGGTATGATGCCCCGAGACCGTGGGAGGAAAACATGATCACCGGCTTCCTTGCACTGTACATCTTCATGTTGGCGGCGTTTACCGGCTACGAGATCATCGGTCGGGTTCCAGTCATTTTGCACACGCCGTTGATGTCGGGCTCCAACTTCGTGCATGGCATCGTGCTGGTCGGGGCGATGGTGGCGCTGGGACATGCCCAGGGCGCGATCGAAATCGCGATCGGCGTGATCGCGGTGTTGCTGGCCGCGGGCAACGTGGCCGGTGGCTACGTCGTCACCGAACGCATGCTGGAAATGTTCAAGAGCAGCAGGCCTGCTTCCCCGCGATCGACGGAGAAGAAGTGATGACGCTTCCCGCCTGGATGCCGACCTTCGTCGAAACGATCTATTTCATCGCCGCCGTCCTTTTCATCTGGGGCCTGAAACGCATGAGCTCGCCGCGCACCGCGCGCACGGGCATCGTGTGGGCGGGTGCCGGCATGGCGGCCGCGATCATCGTGACGTTCTTCCTGCCGGGCATGCACCACCTTCCGCTGATGGCGGGCGCGATCGTTGTCGGTGTGGTGCTGTCATGGATCGTCGGCCGGCGCGTGCCGATGACCGCGATGCCGCAGATGGTCGCGCTGTTCAACGGCATGGGCGGCGGCGCGGCGGCGGCGATCGGCGCGGTGGAGCTGATCAGGTTCAACGCAGCGTTGCTCCCGGTTGCGTTGGTGCCGGACACCTTTCCGATCCAGCCGGAAGCGTGGGCGCGGGGTGCGTCCGCACTTCCATCGCTCACGCC
>JAGWZT010000524.1 GCA_018971925.1 Lysobacteraceae bacterium
AGGATCTGCTTCAGCGTTTCCATCCAGCGGCCCGGCTTCGGCAGCAGCCGCGCCAAGGCAGGCACCAACCCGATCAACGTGAGCGGCAACGCCAGCCCGATGCCCAGCACCAGCATCACCAGCAATTCGTGCGGGGCCGGTGCGACGAACGCATACGCCAGCGCCACGCCCATGAACGGCGCGGTGCAGGGGGTGGCGACCACCACGGCAAGCACGCCCGTGAAGAAGTGCCCGGCCGCGCCGCCGCGCCGGGTAAGGGTTGCGCCCACGTTGCCGAGTCCTGCACCGAATTGCACCGCGCCCGACATCGACAGCCCCACCGCGAACAGCACGCACGCCAGCACCGCGACGATCAACGGCTGCTGCAGTTGCGTGCCCCAGCCGATCGCGTGCCCCGCTTCGCGCAAGCCGAGGATCGTGAGGCCGATCGCCAGAAACGTGGCGATCACACCTGCAGCGTAGGCCAGCGCATCGGTGCGCGCGCGCTGGCGCGACTCGCCGCTTTCCAGCACGCCGACCGCCTTGATCGCCAGCACGGGCAACACGCACGGCATCAGGTTCAGGATCAATCCGCCCGCGAAAGCAAGCAGCAGTGCAAACGCCAGGCCCATGCTGACCTGGCTTGCCGCCTGCGCGCCGGATTCAGGCGTGGCTGCGGTGGGTGTGGCGGAAGCGGCTGTCAGCGATGCGGTTATCGAGTCGCGCGGCACGCTGCCATTGATCGCATTGCCGCCGCCAGCCGCACCGACCGGGCCGCCGCCCGACGCCGGCAGGGTGAACGTCTCCGTATTCGGCGGGTAGCAGATCTTGGGTTCGATTTCGTGGCAGCCCTGGTAGCTCACGGCCACTTTCAGCGTCGCGGGCATGGCGCCCGCCGCGCTGTAGGGCAGCGACGCCTCCACCGCATCGTGATAAATCTCGACATCGCCGAGATAGGGATCGTGTTCCCTGATGCCTGCGGGCGTCTGCAGGGCACCGGCAGCGACGCCGGGTGTCAGGATCTTCGCGTGGATGCGGCCGCGATACAGGTAATAGTGCGGCGCGATATCGAAGTGCAGGGTGATCGTGCCGGGTTTCGCAATGCTCGTTTTCAGCGCGAACGCCTGGGTCACCGGCAGCAGGCCGTCGCCGGGACTGGTGCTTTGCGCGAACGCACCCGTGGCGACGAGCAGCAAAGTCGCCAGCAGGATCAGGCGCGAGAAGGGGTTTCTGGATGGCGACATCGTATGACCACGGCATGGACCAGCGTCGGGCCGCGCCGGTTCAACTCCCCGGCATTTTCGCAGGCATGTGCAGGGATAGCCAGCGACGGTCGTCCGTGAGCGAAGTCACCGATCAACCCCATGATTCGTCATCCCGGCGCAAGCAGGGATCCTATGTTTTTCGCGCAATTCACGGGTGCTCAAGGCGCCGGGCTGCTCGCGTCGTCCATGGCGCCCGCTCTTGTGTTCGCGTTTGCGGTCCGGCAAGCGCAGTCCGGATATCGCCCGCGATTCCCGGATGGCGAGCAGGCCA
>JAGWZT010000083.1 GCA_018971925.1 Lysobacteraceae bacterium
TCCGTATGCGTCATCACACCACGTCGTCCAGCGCGTGCGTGATTTGTTCCGGCGACATCTGGCTGCGCTTGTAACCGTACAGGCGATAGAAGATCAGCCCGACCACGGCCCACACCACGAACACCACCTTGGCCACGGCGCTGAGGTTGACGAACAGCAGCAGGCAGCCGGCGACAGCCAGTGGGCAGACGATCCACACCAGCGGCGTGCGGAACGGGCGCTTGCGGCCGGGTTGGGTGCGGCGCAGGACCATCACGCCTACCGACACCATCGCGAACGCGAGCAGGGTGCCGGCGTTCGACGTGTCGGCCAGTTTCCCGACCGGGAACAGCGCGGCACACAACGACACCACGATGCCGGTAACGTACGTGATCACGTGCGGCGTGAAGAAGCGCGGGTGCACCTTCGAGAACACGTTGGGCAGCAAGCCATCGCGCGACATCGTGAAGAAGATGCGGGTCTGGCCGAACATCATCATCAGGATGACCGAAGGCAGCGCCACGATCGCGGCGAGCTCGATCATGACGGCGACCCTCGGGTGTCCGAGTGTGCTCATCACCTGCGCCAGCGGTTCGCGGCTGCACACCAGCGCTTGCGAATTGCCGCACGCTGCCGCGAACGTGGGCGTGCCCGGGTCCAGGAATGCGCCGGTCGCGCTCGTGAGCGGCTGTGCGCCGACCGAGCCGGCCGCGCCGTAGCCCACCAGCAGGTAGAAGATGGTGCAGATCACCAGCGCGCCGATCAAACCGATCGGAATGTTGCGATTGGGATTGCGGGTCTCCTCGGCGGCAGTGGAAACCGCGTCGAACCCCACGTAGGCGAAGAAGATGGATGCCGCCGCACCCAGCACGCCGATGCCATTGCTGCCGACCGGATTGCCCCAGCCGGTCGGCAGGAACGGATGCAGGTTGGCGTCCTTGACGGCCGGCACGGCGATCACGACGAAGACGGTGAGCGCGATGATCTTGATGGCCACCAGCACCGCGTTCACGCGCGCGCTCTTGGAGGTACCGATCACCAGCAGGCCGGTCACGGCGACGCCGATCAGGAACGCCAGCAGATTGAATCCGCCGCCGAGCGTTGGTCCGACTTGCAGCCAATGCGGAAGCGACAATGCACCCGGCTTGACCAACCCGAAGACGCCGCTGTTGAGCAGCCCGTTGACATAGCCGGCCCAGCCTACGCACACCGCGGTTGCACCGATCGCGTATTCCAGCACCAGTGCCCAGCCCACGATCCAGGCGATCAGTTCGCCCATCACGCCGTAGGTGTAGGTGTAGGCCGAGCCCGACACCGGAACCATCGCCGCGAGTTCGGCGTAGGAGAGGGCGGCGAGTCCGCACACGACCGCCGCGATCACGAACGAGACCATCATGCCGGGGCCGGCTTTCTGGGCCGCCTCGGCGGTCAATACGAAGATGCCGGTACCGATCACCGCACCGATGCCGAGCAAGGTCAACTGGATCGGACCCAACTGGCGTTTCAGCGATTTCTTTTCGGCAGTTGCAAGAATCTGGTCAAGCGGCTTCACGCGCCAGAAGATCATTTGTGCTCCCAATCAATCGGGTCCGCGGCGGGGGAACCGTGGGCGGGCACACCGTGCGCCCTGATACTTCCGCCAACGCTTCCCCTCGAAGCGACGCGGGCTCGCGCGCCAGGCGCAAGTGTGCCGTACCTTACCGGCCCTTTTCTTCGGCGACAAGCGCCGAACGGCATGTTTTCGCGCTTTTCGCGGCCCGCGTGCAAACGCATCAGGCCCTACCCGCGAATTCCCCGGTAAGCGTGTTCACCCACACCTTCTCGCCGGTCTTGATGTATTCCGGAACCTGGATTTCGATGCCGGTGTCGAGCTTGGCGGGTTTGGTGCGCTTGGTGGCCGAAGCGCCTTTCAATTCCGGCGCGGTATCGACGATGGTCATGGCGACGCTGGTCGGTACCTGCAACGCGACCGGCGCATCGTCGATCAGTTGCACGTAGTAACCGTCTACGCCTTCCACGATGTACGGCGCGCTGTCGCCAACGACGTCGGGGTCGAGCGTGTAGGGCGTGTAATCCTCGGCGTCGAGGAACACGAAGGCATCGCCGTCCTTGTAGGAATAATTCACCGCGCGGCGTGTCAATTCCATTTCCTTCAAGTCGTCATCGGCACGCAGGCTGAGGTCGAACTTGCGCCCGCCGGGAATCGAATACAGCGTGAAGCGGAAGGTGACATTGCCGCCGCGCGCGGTCGGCGCGCTGCGTTCGAGGTCGCGCACCTGGTACACAGTGCCTTCGTGGTCGACCACGTTGCCTTTCTTGACGTCGGAAGCTTTCATGGGTTGTGGGCTCGGGACTCGATAAAAACCTGGAGTCGTCATTCCGGGGTCGCAGTGGATTTGTCACGGCGGAACCCGGAATGGCGATAGTGTTATTTCGGCGCAAGCCGCACCGCGCCATCCAGACGGATCACGCTGCCGTTGAGGTAGCGGTTGGTCAGGATGAACGCCACGGTCGCGGCGAATTCTTCCGGTTTGCCCAACCGCGAAGGAAAGGGGATCGACGCCGACAACGATTCCTGTACCTGCGGCGGCATGCCGTCCACCATCGGCGTCCAGAAGATGCCGGGCGCGATGGTCATCACGCGGATGCCGAAGCGCGAAAGTTCGCGCGCCATCGGCAGGGTCATGCCGACCACGCCGCCTTTGGACGCCGAGTACGCGGCTTGGCCGATCTGGCCTTCGTAAGCCGCGACCGACGCGGTGTTGACGATCACGCCACGTTCGCCGTCTTCGCCCGTTTCGTTGGCTTGCATCAGCGCGGCACCCGCCTTGGCGACGTTGAAGCTGCCGACCAGGTTCACCATCACGGTGCCGGCGAAATTCTTCAGCGGCATCGGGCCTTCCTTGCCCAGCACCCGGCCGGCGCCAAGGATGCCGGCGCAGTTCATCACCACGTTCAGGCCGCCCATGGCATCACGTGCGGCGGCGACGTTGGCGGTAACGCCATCCTCATTGGTCACGTCGGTCTTGTGGAACCGCGCCGAATCGCCCAGTTCTTTCGCGGCGGCGTGGCCTTTTTCCTCGTTGACGTCGAACAGCGCGACCTTGCCGCCGTTGGCGACGATATGTTGCGCGACCGCGTGGCCGAGCCCGGACGCGCCGCCGGTGATGATGGCCTTGGCTTGGGCGAGTTGCATGCGGGTGTTTCCTGATTGGCAAACCCGCGATTGTAGGGGAGCCGCGGTTTTGCGGCGACTACAGATTGCGGATGAACCAGCGGTCGCAGCCGTGATGGCCGGTGTTGCCCATCGGCGCGCACAGGGGCGTGAAGCCGTGCTTGCGATACAACGCCTGTGCGGCGTCCATCCCGGTCAATGTTTCGAGGTAGCAGCGACGGAACCCGAATGCGCGCGCGGCGTCGAGACAACGTGTGATCATCGCGTGGCCCGCGCCGAGTCCGCGTGCTTCGGGCAGGAAATACATCTTGCGCAGTTCGCACACGTCGGCCTCGCCATGTTCGAGCGGTGCGACGCCACCGCCGCCGATGACCACGGAGCTCTTGGCCATGGACGGCATCTTCCCGCGCATTTCGAGCACGAAATACGCACTGCGCGGACGCGTGTACGCTGCGTGCATCGCGCCGACTTCCGCGTCATGGATCGCGAACCCTTCGCCGCCGGCGCCGAATTCGGGCATCACGCTGCGGATGACCGCGGCGACGGCGGGGTCGTCACGCGGCTCGATGGGGCGGATCAGGAAGGGTTGGGGCATTGCCGATGATCCTTCATGTATCTCGCTTGCTAACCAAACCAGAGGCGCGCCGGCGAGCAGGCATCCCTGCGGCTATCGCCGGCCCGCACCTCCCTGTGCGGGCGTTCGCCGGCGTGAGATGCCACTGGCATCTCACGAAAGCTCCGGCTCACCCATGCGTGCCCGCGTAACCCGGCTCGATGTCGGCTTTCCGAGCTGCTTGGCCAGCCACCAGCCGGTTTCGACCAGCTTGTCGAGATCGACGCCGGTTTCGATGCCCATGCCCTGCAGCATGTAGGCGACGTCCTCGCTGGCCACGTTGCCGGTCGCGCCCTTCGCATACGGGCAACCGCCGGTGCCGGATACCGAGCTGTCCACCACGCGCACGCCTTCTTCGAGGCACACCAGGATGTTCGCGAGCGCCTGGTCGTAGGTGTCATGGAAGTGCACGGCCAGCGCTTTCATCGGCACTTCGTGCGATACCGCGTGCAGCATCGCGCGCGCCTTCACCGGCGTGCCGACGCCGATGGTGTCGCCCAGCGAGATTTCGTCGCAACCGAGTTCATACAATCGCTTCGATACCCGTACGACGTCGCTGACGGGCACGTCGCCCTGGTACGGGCAACCCAGCACCGTGGAAACGTAGCCACGCACGCGTACTCCTTCGGAACGCGCGCGTTCCAGTACCGGGCGGAAGCGCTCGATGGATTCGTCGATCGAGGCGTTGATGTTCTTCTGGTTGAACGCTTCGCTGGCCGCGGTGAATACCGCGATGCTGGTGACGCCTGCCGCGCGGGCGCGGTCGTAGCCGCGCATGTTGGGCACCAGCGCAGGGTAATCGACGCCCGGCTTGCGGGAGATGCCCGCATACACTTCTTCGGCATCGGCGAGCTGCGGCACCCACTTGGGGCTGACGAAACTGGTGGCTTCGATCGTTTCCAGCCCGCACGCGGAAAGCCGGTCGATCAGCTCGATCTTGGTGGCAGTGGGAATGATCGCCTTCTCGTTCTGCAGCCCGTCGCGGGCGCCGACTTCGACGATGCGAACATGGTTGGGAAGCATGCGGGGTCCGATTCGGAAAAGCGGGGAAGTTCGGTTGCCGGTCTGTCGTGGTTCGCCAGCGCGCCGGTGTTGGCGTCAGGATGCGGCATCCTCGGCCAAGTAATGATGCCACGACGAGCGGAATCCAAGGTTTGGATGGACGTCGGTGCAATCCGCTGGAACCCGCTTTTCCCGTTACCGCCTGCACATGATCGCGCACGGGCAGGGCTGGACACATCGCTTCGAGGATCCGGCCGCGTGCTGGAATGCCTTCGATCGCACGTTGCTGGATCCGTTGCGCAGCGCGCTCGGCATCGTCGACATCCAGAGCGCTCGCTGGAGCGTTCCGACAGTCACTCGGCAAAGCGCACCAGCACCGCGTCGGCCTCCACGAAATCCCCGGCGGCGGCTGACAACGCATCGATCGTTCCGGCGCGCGGTGCTTTCAGCGACAGTTCCATTTTCATCGCTTCCATCACCAGCAGTTCCTGGCCTGCTTCCACCTTGTCGCCGGCCCTGGCCTTGACCAGCACGATGCGGCCCGGCATCGGCGCGGCGATCTGGCTGCCGGCCGCGGCGTCGCTGGTCTCCCACGCAAACGCAGGCAAGCGTTCGAAGCGCCAGCGGATTCCGTTTGCATCGTGCAGCAGCACGCGTGAGGCATCGGCGCGTGCGTCGAAGCGGCGCGCTTCGCCGTCGAAGCGTGCGCCCAGGGTTTCGCCGTCCCAACGCGCATGCGTGATGACACGCTTCGCATCGTCGGTTTGCAATTGATAGTTTCCCGCGTGACCACGCGCCTCGATTTCGTGGCGTTGGCCGCCCACGGAGAACGCGGCGATGCGTTTGCCTGCATGACCGATGCGCCACGCGTCGGCCTCGTTCCATGGCGAATGCGGGTCGGCGGCATCGCCCGCGGCGTGGCGTTCGTCCCGCAACAGGGCCGCGACGGCCGCCGCGAACACGACGGATGTTTCCGGTTGCGTTTCGCCCGCGACGAACTCGTCCAGGTGCCGATCCAGATAGCCGGTGTCGATCCGGTGTTCGATGACCGCCGGATGGCGCACCAGTCGCTCCAGGAACGCGACGTTGGATTTCGGGCCGATGATTTCGCAGGCCGCCAGCGCTCCGCGCACGCGCTGCAATGCCGAAGGGCGATCCGTGTCCCACACGATCAGCTTGGCGATCATCGGATCGTAGAAAATCGTCACGGTGTCGCCTTCGATCACGCCACCATCGAGACGCACGTGGGCCGACGGCTGCGGCAAGGTCAAACGCGTCAGCTTGCCCGAGCTTGGCAGGAAACCGTGGTCGGGATCTTCCGCGTACAGGCGCACTTCGATCGCATGCCCGTGCGAGCGCACCTGTTCCTGCGTCAGCGGCAAAGCTTCGCCGTCGGCGATGCGCAGTTGCCACTCGACGAGGTCGATCCCGTGGGTCATCTCGGTGACCGGATGTTCGACCTGCAGGCGCGTGTTCATTTCCATGAAATGGAAATCGCCTTGCGGCCCGACGATGAATTCCACCGTGCCGGCGCCGACGTAGTTCACCGCTTTCGCTGCCGCGACAGCCGCGGCGCCCATCGCGGTGCGGCGCTCGGCGTCGAGGAAAGGCGAGGGCGTTTCTTCCAGCACTTTCTGGTAACGCCGTTGCGCCGAACACTCGCGTTCGTCGACATGGATCACGTTGCCGTGGCGATCGCCGAAGACCTGGAACTCGATGTGACGCGGATGCTCGATATAGCGTTCCAGCAGCATCGACGCGTCGCCGAAGGATGCTTTCGCGACGCGTTGCGCGGTGGCCAGCGCGTCCGGGAACTCCTCGTCGCCGCGCACGATCTGCATGCCCTTGCCGCCGCCGCCCGCCGACGGTTTGATGATCAGCGGGTAGCCGATCTTGTGCGCCTGTTCGGCGAGCCGGGCGTTGTTCTGGTCGTCGCCGTCGTAGCCCGGCACCAGCGGCACATCGTGTTTGGACATCAGGCGCTTGGCCGCGGCCTTGGATCCCATGGCCTCGATGCTTTCGGGATCGGGACCGATGAATACGATGCCGGCCTCCTTGCACGCTCGCGAAAAACCGGTGTTCTCGGACAGGAATCCGTAGCCGGGATGGATCGCCTGCGCGCTCGTCTTCTTCGCCACCTCGATGATCGCGTCGCCGCGCAGGTACGACTCGTCCGGGCGCGGGCCGCCGATGGGCCACGCTTCATCGGCCAGTCGCACGTGCTGCGCGTCCTTGTCGGCTTCGGAAAACACCGCGATGGTGTGGATCCCCAGCCGCCTGCAGGTGCGGATCACGCGGCAGGCGATCTCGCCGCGGTTGGCGATCAATACGCGTTGGAACACTTACTCGCCCTCCCAGTAATCGCGCGCGTCTTCGGAACGGCCGATGTGGGCAAACATTTGCGGCCGGCCATTCTCGTCCGCGCCGAAAAACGCCAGCACGCCGAACTTGCCCGAGTCGGGGTATTCGCAAATCTCCGGCGATTCGGCGGTGCTGACGGCGAGCACTTTCAGTTCCGCGTCGCCGGTGTTGTGCAGCTGATGGGCGGCTTCCGGGCCGCCCGGAGGGCAGGCGATCACGTCGCCGGCACGAACGGGGAAGGTTTCTGCGCCGATGCGGATTTCCCCGGTGCCTTCCAGCACGAAGAACATTTCCTCGTTGACGCGGTGGTTGTGATGGGGGTAGGCGCGCTTTCCGGGTGCGATCGCGGTGACGTTGTACCCAAGCTTGCGTGCGCCTATCAGGCGCCCGAGCTCGGCCCTTCGGCCGCCATAGCGTTCGGCGGGCATTTCTGCGCCCATCCGGCGCGAGTTTTCGGCGAGATCGGTGTACTGCGCATCCGCGATGTTGAGTATGCGATTCATGACTGCGCTCGGGAGGAGGGATCGAATGGCGTGTGGCGACGCCTTGCTGCCCGCGTGTTGTCGGCAGGTTTCATCAAGCCCCGTCAGGCAGGTACGTGGCAGACCGC
>JAGWZT010000525.1 GCA_018971925.1 Lysobacteraceae bacterium
CAGCATCTGGCTGTCGAAATGAGCCGCGGTGGCTTTGAAGTCGCCCTTGTCGAAGGCGTCCAGCAAGGCATCGGAAAGATTGCCGCAGGTTTCCATGCGCGCCGCGTCGGCCTGTCCGGCCACCGCGTTCGCATGCGCACTCGAAGAAGGATGCGGCTTTTCGCTGGCGGCGGGCGATTGGCCCGCGCCGAATGCAAGCACGGGAAGCACGGCGATCAGCGCGGCGACGAACAGTTGGCGATGCATGGCGACTCCTCATTCTTGCGTGTGCAACGTCAGGCCGGACGTTTCAGATAGAACACCGGCGAGGGTACACCGTAGCCCTCGACGACGTGCACCAGTTCCCAGCCGTCGCGACCGAGCTGGTTCAGCTGGTCGGCGATTTCATCCGGATCGGGTCGAAGCTTGAAGAAGGTCGACGATTTGAAGCGGACGACCTTGTAAGCCCAGCGTGTCTCGGTGTTCATGTCGATGTTTTCCTGTCAGCCCGAATGGGAGCGGGAGGATTTCGTGTCGGCCTTGCTGCGCCCGGCCTTGCGCAGCGCATCGCGCAGCACGTATTCGATCTGCGCGTTGAGCGAACGCAGTTCGTCGTTCGACCATTTCTGCATGGCGTCGAGGACCTGCGCGCTGATGCGCAGCGGGTAGGCCTTCTTGCCGGATTGCTCCGTGCTCACGCGTCAACCCTGGTACAGCGTGCCCGTGTTCAACACCGGCTGGGTGCCGCGTTCGCCGCACAGCACCACCAGCAGGTTCGACACCATCGCGGCGCGGCGTTCCTCGTCCAGTTCCACGATGTGCTGCTGGCTCAACTGCTCCAGCGCCATCTGCACCATGCTGACCGCGCCTTCGACGATCTTGGTGCGCGCGGCGATGATCGCGCCTGCCTGCTGGCGTTGCAGCATGGCCTGTGCGATTTCCTGCGCGTAGGCGAGGTGGCTGATGCGCGCTTCCAGCACCTTGACGCCGGCCCTGCCGAGGCGTTCCTGGATCTGATCGCGCAGGTGCGCGGTGATCTCGTCGCCGTGGCTGCGCAGCGAAGGCTTGCCGTCCTCGTGCGAATCGTAGGGATAGCTTTGCGCCATCTGGCGCAGCGCCGATTCACTCTGGATGTGCACGTAGTTTTCGTAGTCGTCCACCTGGAACACGGCTTCGGCGGTGTCCACGACTTGCCACACGATCACCGCTGCGATCTCGATGGGATTGCCGTCGGCGTCATTGACCTTGAGCTTGGACGATTCGAAGTTGCGCACGCGCAAACTGACGGCGCGCTTGGTGAGGAACGGGTTGGTCCAGCGCAGGCCGGTTTCACGCGCGGTGCCGGCATAGCGGCCGAACAGCAGCAGCACCATGCCCTGGTTCGGCTGCACCTGGAAAAAACCCTTGCACAGGAACGCGACGATCACGAACACCACCACGCCCGTCGCAATGATGGCGGGGATCTGGTTCGCGCCGCCATGGAAAAACAGCGCGGCGCTACCGACGAACAGCAGCGCGAACAGCA
>JAGWZT010000526.1 GCA_018971925.1 Lysobacteraceae bacterium
CCAGACGCACGACGGCAAGCCGGCCGAATACATCAGTTACAAGCTCGATTCGCACCAGGTTCCGGATGTTCCGAAACCGGTGCCGTACCGCGAGATCTGGGTGTACGCGCCGCGCGTAGAAGGCGTGCACCTGCGCTTCGGGCCGGTCGCGCGCGGAGGTATCCGCTGGTCGGATCGCCGCGAGGATTTCCGCACCGAGGTGCTGGGCCTCGTGAAGGCGCAGATGGTGAAGAACACCGTGATCGTGCCGGTGGGTTCCAAGGGCGGCTTCTTCGTGAAGCGTCCGCCCGCCGAGCGCGACGCGCTGCTGGAAGAGGGCATCGCCTGCTACAAGATGTTCATCAACGGCCTGCTCGACATCACCGACAACATCGACACGGCCGCGAACAAGGTGCTGCATCCGGTCGACGTGGTGCGCCATGACGCTGACGATTCCTACCTCGTGGTCGCCGCCGACAAGGGCACGGCGAAGTTCTCCGACATCGCCAACGGCCTGTCGATCGAGCACAAGTACTGGCTGGGTGATGCATTCGCCTCGGGCGGTTCGGCGGGTTTCGACCACAAGGACATGGGCATCACCTCGCGCGGCGGATGGGAATCGGTGAAATACCACTTCCGCACGCTGGGCCACGATTGCCAGGTCGAGGACTTCACCTGCGTCGGCATCGGCGACATGTCGGGCGACGTGTTCGGAAACGGCATGCTGCGGTCACGGCATACCCGCTTGCTGGCGGCGTTCGACCATCGCCACATCTTCATCGATCCGAATCCCGATGCGGAAAAGTCGTTCGTCGAACGCGAACGCATGTTCGCGCTGCCGCGCTCGTCGTGGGACGACTACGACAAGTCACGGATATCGAAGGGCGGCGGCGTGTTCGCGCGCAGCGTCAAGGCCGTGGCGATCACCGTGGAAATGCGCGAAGTACTCGGCATCGGCGCGGACGTGGAATCGCTGTCGCCGACCGACCTGATCAGCGCGATCCTCAAGGCGCCGGTCGACCTGCTGTGGAACGGTGGCATCGGCACCTACGTGAAGGCCGCTCCGGAAACCAATGCGGATGTGGGGGATCGTGCGAACAACGCGCTGCGCATCAATGGCGATGACCTGCGCTGCAAGATCGTGGGCGAAGGCGGCAACCTCGGCTTCACCCAGAAGGGCCGCATCGAGGCTGCGCGCAAGGGCGTCCTGCTCAACACCGACTTCATCGACAACTCGGCGGGCGTGGATACCTCCGACCACGAGGTCAACATCAAGATCCTGCTGAACGACGCGGTACAGCGCGGCGAGATGGACATCGAGGCGCGCAACAAGCTGTTGCACTCGATGACCGACGAAGTCGCCGACCTGGTCCTGCGCGACAACTACCGCCAAAACGGCGCGCTCGGCGTGATGGAACACATGTCGGTGGGTCGCATCGGCTCGCAGGCGCATTTCATCCGCACGTTGGAAGGACGTGGACAACTCGACCGCCAGATCGAGTCACTGCCCTCGGATGCCGAG
>JAGWZT010000527.1 GCA_018971925.1 Lysobacteraceae bacterium
CACCGGGGTTGACCGTCCATGCGCCACACATCGGCCACCGATTGCGCCGTTCGCAGCGCGCCTGTTCTATCATCGGGAATGCCGTCGCCCAAGCGAAACCACGTGGATCAATCCCTATCCTCGTCATCCGTCTCGCCCGTGCGCACATCGCGATCCGCGATCGCGCGCATTTCGGCGGGCGTCGCCACAGGTTTCGGATGGCTGATGTGCACACTCGCTGCCGGCGCGGTCGCGGCATTCGCCGCACTCGTGATGGGCGTTCGTCCAAGCTGGACGATCCTGCTGTTGACCATCCCGTTGACGCTGGTGTTGAAGTTCTGCGGTTGTCTGCAGATGCGCTGGGCGGGAAGCGTCGCGGCGCTGGCCGTGTTGCTCGCGGGTGCCTACGCGGCAAGTCTGGTGGCCATTGCGCGGGTGGCGGCGGCGACCGGCTATCCGTTCGGCGAGGCGTTCCGCACCGGCGGCATCGGGCTGACGTTGCAAGTGGCCAAGCTCGGCTTGAGCGCAGCGTCCGTGCTGCTTTACGCGGGCGCCGCGGTACTGGCCGCGATTCTTGCAACGTGGCTGGTGCGCCCTGCGGCGCGCCACTGACCGGTCACGCGTCGAGCGACTTGAGCCCCGCCACCAGTTCACCCGCCGCCGCCTGTCCGTCGCCATACAGCATGCGGGTGTTGTCGGCGTAGAACAGCGCATTCTCGATGCCGGCGAAACCCTTGCCGCGGCCGCGCTTGATCACGATGACGTTCTTCGCCTTGGCCACGTCGAGGATCGGCATGCCATAGATCGGCGAATTCTTGTCGGTGCGCGCGACCGGGTTCACCACGTCGTTGGCACCGATCACCAGCGCCACGTCGATGTTCGGAAATTCGGGATTGATGTCATCCATGTCTTCGATCAGATCGTAAGGCACCCCGGCTTCCGCAAGCAGCACGTTCATGTGGCCCGGCATGCGGCCCGCGACCGGATGGATCGCGAACTTCACCTTGACGCCGCGATCGATCAGCAGCTTCGCGAATTCCCAGATCTTGTGCTGCGCCTGCGCGACGGCCATGCCGTAACCCGGCACGATCGCGACGCGCTCGGCGTAGGCCATCATCACCGCTGCATCGTTGGCGTCGATGGGTTTCAGCGCGCCTGCGATTTCCTGCTGCGCCGCGCCGCCGCCCGCGCCGAAATTGCCGAACAGCACGTTGCCGAGAGAGCGGTTCATGGCCTTGGCCATCAACTGCGTCAGCAGCGTGCCGGCCGCGCCCACCACCATGCCGGCAATGATCATCGCCTCGTTCTGCAGCACGAACCCCTCGAACGCGACCGCAAGGCCGGTGAACGCGTTGTACATCGAGATCACGACCGGCATGTCGGCACCGCCGATCGGCAGCGTCATCGCGATGCCGAACACCAGCGACAACACGATGAACCCGATCAGCAAGCCCCACGCGAACGCGTGGCCTTCGATGCCCGCAGCCAACGCCAGCGCGCCGCACACCACCGCGGCGGCGA
>JAGWZT010000084.1 GCA_018971925.1 Lysobacteraceae bacterium
AACATTGCGGCGGGATGAACTGACAGGTTGGTCGCCCAAGCGAGTGCCGGAGGATGCGCCCATGTGTGTTCCTGCATTGGTGGCCGCGCTTCGAACAATTGCGATCCTTGCACTTGTGCTGGCTGTTGGCGTGCCCGGCGCTGATGCCGCACAGCATGCCCCTGCCGCACATCCAAGCCTCGATACGGAGATCGTTTTCCTTGGCACGGCAGGAGGACCACCGTTGCGGCTCGATCGATCGGAACCCTCCACGCTGCTCATCGTCGACGGACACGAATATCTGATCGACTGCGGCATCGGAACCATGCGCCGGATGATCGAGGCCGGCATCAAGTCCGAGCAGATCAGGACCATTTTCCTTACGCACCTTCATGCGGACCATGATCTCGGCCTGGCCGACGTCATGGCGAACGATTTTGCCCGCGAAGATCTCTTTGGCATCGTCGGGTCCTTCAACATATACGGGCCGCCACAAACCAGGGAACTTGTCGATGCGGCCTTCCACTTCATCACGGTCGGGTTTCGCCCCTTCGAGGCCGAAACGCCATCTGCCTACCGCATCGGCAGCGGACAGTTCATGAGCCCCTTCGTTGCCCACGAGTTCAATCGGGATGGATTGATCTTCCGGGACGACAAGATCAGCGTCACCGCCGCCGAAAATTCGCACTACGCGTTGATGCCGATTCAACAACGCAAGGAGTTGAAATCCTATTCCTATCGGATCGAGACGCCGCACGGCGTGATCGTATTCACGGGCGATACGGGCCCGAGCGACGCCGTTGCCCGATTGGCGAAGGGTGCCGATGTGCTGGTGGCGGAAGCATCGAGCCGCGATGCCGAGGATCGCGATCGATTCATCAACTCGATGGCGGCACGGAACCATTGGCCGCCGAAGCGCGTCCAGGCGTTCCGGGCCCACTTCACCTCCGAGCATCTGGATACGAACAGCATCGGTGCGCTTGCCACGAAGGCTCAGGTAAAGGCGGTCATGCTTTACCACTATGACCCGCTGGACAAAGCCGACCAGGCGGCTTATGCAAGCGGCGTCAAAAGGGACTTTGCCGGTGCCGTTTTTGCTCCGGACGATCTCGACCGCTACTGCATGGTCACCGGCACGATTGGCCCTTGCCGATGAGATGAATCGGGGCAGCCGCATCGCCGGCACCCGCGCTACTCCTGCCCGTCCCGCGGCTGGCGCGTGTGGTGGTTTCCGATAAAGCGGGCTTGGCAATACTTGTGCGCGGTTCGGCACCCGTGCCTTTTGACCCATGCCCGCGCGGATGCACTGGCTATGATGGCGGGATCGTCCAGGAGGGTCAGCCATGTCCGTTTCCCGCCTCGCGGCGCTCGCCGCTTCCGTCGCGCTCGCCTTGCCCGCCGCGACGCTGGCGCTGCCCGCAGCCGCGGCATCCACGTCTTCGGCGGCCGGCGCGCGGTCGATGCCATTCGGCGCATTGCATTGGCGCCTGATCGGCCCATTCCGCGCGGGCCGCACGCTCGCCGTCACGGGCGTCGTCGGTCAACCGAACCACTTCTACATGGGCGCGGTCGATGGCGGCGTGTGGGAGACGATCGACACAGGCCGCACCTGGCAGCCGATCTTCGATTCCGAGGACGCAGGCTCGATCGGCGCGATCGCGGTGGCGCCGTCCGACCCGAACGTCATCTATGTCGGCACCGGCGAGTCCGACATGCGTTCGGACATCGCCCAGGGCGATGGCATGTACAAGTCAACCGACGGCGGCAAGACCTGGACGCACATCGGCCTCGCCGACACCCAGCAGATCGCGATGATCCGGGTCGATCCGCGCAACCCGGACCGCGTGTTCGTGGCGGCGCTCGGCCATCCCTACGGACCGAACGCCGAGCGCGGCGTGTTCCGTTCGCTGGACGGCGGCAAAACCTGGAGGAAAGTGCTGGGCCCGAATGAAGACACCGGCGCGATCGACCTGATCTTCAAGCCGGGTGATGCCAACGTGATCTACGCCTCGCTTTGGCAGACGCGGCGCCCGCCGTGGAACGTGTATCCGCCATCGAATGGTCTCGGCAGCGGCCTGTACAAATCCACCGACGGCGGCGATACGTGGACGCACATCGAGGGCAACGGTTTCCCGTCGAAAGGCCTGGGACGCATCGGCATCGCGATTTCCGCCGCCGCGCCCGATCGCATCTACGCGATCGCGGATGCGACCGACGGTGGCCTGTATCGTTCCGACGATGCGGGCAAGACCTGGAAGAAAACCAGCGGCGACCCGCGCATCTGGCAGCGTGGCTGGTATTTCGGGCAGATCACCGCCGACCCGAAAGACCCCGACCGTATCTACGCGATGAACACCATCGAGTTGCGTTCGAATGACGGCGGCAAGCATTTCGTGCCGGTGCTGGGCGACCCGACCGGCGACGATTACCACGAGCTGTGGATCGATCCGAACGACGCGAACCGCCAGATCATGGGCGTGGACCAGGGCGCGATCATCACCACCAATGGCGGCAAGACCTGGTCGAGCTGGTTCAACCAGCCGACCGCGCAGATGTACCACGTCAGCGTGGACAACCGCTTCCCCTACCGCGTGTACGGCGCGCAGCAGGATTCCGGCGCGGCCGCGGTGCCCAGCCGATCGCCCTACTACGCCACCATCAACATGATGCAGTTCCACGAAGTAACCGCCGGCGGCGAGAGCGGCATGATCGCGCCCGACCCGAAGGATCCGGACATCGTGTACGGCGGCACGGTGGAGAAGCTGGACCTGAAAACCCAGCAGACGCGCGATGTCGATCCGACGCTGGCCGATCCCGACCTGTATCGCCACACCTGGACGCTGCCGCTCACCTTCAACGCGGTCGACCATTCGACGCTGTATTTCGGCAACCAGCGCCTGTGGCAGACCAACGACGGCGGCAAGCATTGGACCGCGATCAGCCCCGATCTGTCGCGCGAAGATCCCGGGGTGCCGGCCAACCTCGACGCGGCCACCGTCGCCGACAACCTCGGCCAGGGCCCGCGCCGTGGCGTGGTGTATGCGATCGGTTCCTCGCCGCTGGATCGCAACCTGTTGTGGGCCGGCACCGACGATGGCCTGATCTGGCGCACGGACGACGACGGCGCGCACTGGAACAACGTCACGCCGAAACAACTCGGCGCGTGGTCGAAGGTCGGCAACATCGAACCTTCGCACTTCGACAAGGCCGCCGCGTTCGCCTCGGTGGATCGGCATCGCCTCGACGACCGCAAACCCTACATCTATCGCACCAGTGATGGCGGCAAGACCTGGCAGTTGATCGTCAACGGCATCCCAACCGGCGACTTCGTCAACGTGGTGCGCGAGGACCCGGTGAAGAAGGGCTTGCTGTACGCCGGCACCGAACATGGCGTGTTCGTGTCGTTCGACGACGGCAACCAGTGGCACCCGCTGCAGCAAAACCTGCCCGTCACTTCGGTGCGTGATATCGCGGTGAAGAACGCCGATCTCGTGATCGCCACCCACGGACGCGGGTTCTGGATCATGGACGACGTCTCGGCGATCAGGCAGCTCGTCGCGTATCCGGCGAACTGGGCGACGCGCCTGTACAAACCGGACCTCGCGTACCGCGTGCGCACGCCGGGCTTCACCGGCACGCCGATGCCCAAGGACGAACCCACCGCAGAAAATCCGCCGTGGGGCGCGTACATCGATTACTCGCTGGCTTCGAAGCCCACGCAGCCGATCGAACTTTCGATCTATGACGCAAGCGGCAAGCTGGTGCGGCGCTATTCCAGCACCGACAAGGCACCCAAGCCCGATCTCGCCAAGATCAACATGACGCCCGACTGGTTCCGCGAACCGGTAGTGCTGGAAACCACGCCGGGCCTGCATCGCTTCGTGTGGCCGCTGCAGTACGCGCCACCCACGGCACTCGCGAAGGGCGACGCCTACGCCGATGGCGTGTGGGCGCCGCCGGGCCAATACACGGTGAAGCTCACGGTCAACGGCAAGACGTACAGCGAACCGCTGACGGTCGCGCACGATCCGCGCGTCACCATTCCAGCCGATGCCTACGTCGAGCAGTTCGACATGGCGCGCAAGGTCGAAGCCGAACAGGTGAAGCTGTCCAGCGCGATGGAACAGGCGCACAAGCTGCACGCCGAACTCCAGAAGGCAAGCAAGGGCGCGGACGGCGATCTGCTGAAATCCATCGACGCGCTGGATGCGGAAGTCGTCGCGGCCGCGCACATCGTCGAAGTCGCCAATCCGTACAACGCGTGGACCATGCCGCCCGACAATACGCAGAACTTCATGTTCCTCGGCATGTCGCTGCATTCGCTGATGCAGGCAGTCGATGGCGGCGCCGACGCCGCGCCGTCGGCCGACGCGCAGGCCGGTTACACCAGGCTGTCCGGCATGCTGGACGCTTCCCTGCAGAAGTGGGACGCACTGCAAACCAACCGGCTTCCGGCACTGAACGCGAAGTTGAAGGCGGCCGGCAAGGCACCGATTACTCTGAAGTAAGTTCGACCGAATCCGTTCGTGCCGAAGCCAGCCGGCACGAACGGAGTTCGCCCACCGGCGCGGGCACCCTGACTTCCGGCACTCCCTGCTCCGGCCTCGCGGGGAATAGGGTCAGTCCTTTTTCGCCGTGAGGGGTGATCGTGATGAAGACTTCGCTGGTTTTTGCCGCCTGCGTGGCGCTGGCCGTTGCGGGTGCGGCATCCGCCGCGACGAAACCCACCGGCCCCTTCGCCAACCTGAAGTTCCGCAACCTCGGACCGGCGGTGTCGGGCGGACGCGTAAGCGCGACCGTCGGCGTGTCGGGCAAGCCGGGTGTCTACTACGTCGGCACCGCGGGTGCGGGTTTGTGGAAGACCACCGACGACGGCATCAAATGGGATAACGTGTTCAAGCACGGCGATGCCGCGTCGATCGGCGCGGTCGCGCTGGCGCCGTCGAATCCGAAAGTCATCTGGCTCGGCACGGGCGAAGCCAATCCACGCAACGACGTGCTGCTCGGCCACGGCGTGTATTTCTCGCCGGATGCCGGCAAGACCTGGCAGTTCAAGGGACTCGCCGACGCGGGTTTGATTTCCAACATCGTCGTCAGTCCGAAAGACCCGGATACCGTTTACGTGGCAGTGCTGGGCAATCCGTGGAAACCGAGCGAGACGCGCGGCGTGTTCATGACCACCGACGGCGGCAAGAACTGGAAGAAGGTGCTGTACGTCAACGACACCACTGGCGCCAGTGACATCGAGATGGATCCCTCCAACCCGAACGTGCTGCTCGCCGGCATGTGGACCGAGCAGCGCAAGCCGTGGACGCAAATCAACGGCAGCACCGACGGCGGCATCTGGAAATCGACCGACGGCGGCCGTACCTGGAACAAGCTCGCTGGCGGCTTGCCGACCACCGACCCCACCGATCGTGTGAGGATCGGTTTCGCGCCGTCGTCGCCGAACATCGTGTACGCCACGATGCCGACGAAGAAATGCATCCTGTGGGGCAGCACCGATTCCGGCGCCAACTGGAAGTGCATCAGCAACAACCACGAACTCGCGGTGCGGATGTTCTACTTCAGCTCGTTCGCCGTGGCGCCTGACAATCCGAAGACGCTGTACTTCAGTTCGTTCAACCTGATGAAGTCCACGGACGGCGGCAAGACCGCCAAGGTGATCGATCGCGACGTGCACGTGGATCACCACTCCATCTGGATTGATCCGAAGAATCCGAAGCGCATCATCCAGGGCAACGACGGCGGCGCGTTCGAAAGCGTGGACGGCGGCAAGAGCTGGCGTTCGTTCAACAACATGCCGATCGAAGAGTTCTACACCGTCGCGATTTCCAACACGGTTCCATTCGGCGTGTGCGGCGGCATCCAGGACGACAACGCGGCGTGCGGGCCTTCCAACAGCCTTTCGCGCGACGGCATCTGGGGCGCGGACTGGTGGAATCCTTCCGGCGGTGACGGTACCTACGTGGTGCCCGCGCCTTCGGACCCGTCGATCGTCTATGCCGCGTCGCAGACGGGGTTCACCTCTCGCATCGACACCAAGAACTGGACGCGCAAGTTCATACGCCCGGTCATGACCAGCATGGGCGACACACCGATTTCGCAACTGCAATACCGCTTCAACTGGGCCGCGCCAATCGCGGTGTCGGCGAACGATCCGAACACCGTCTACATCGGCGGCAACGTGGTGTTCAAGTCCACCGACGGCGGTGCCAACTGGCAGCCGATCTCGAAAGATCTTACGCGCGACATCAAGGAACACCAGCCCGTTGCCGGCGGCCCGGTATTCCACGACATTTCCAGCGCGGAGAACACCGACACCATCATTTCGATCTCGCTCGCGCCTACCGACGGCAAGGTCATCTGGGTCGGCACCGACGATGGACTGGTGTGGGTCAGCAAGAACGGCGGCGCCAACTGGACCAATGTTTCGGCGGGGCTGCCGCAGGCGGTGAAGCTGGGCCGCATCTACCAGATCGGCGTGTCGCCGTTCGACGCCGGCACCGCGTACATCGCGGTGGATGGCCACATGCTTGGCGACGAGCATCCCTATGTGCTGAAGACCAGCGACTACGGCGCGCATTGGACGGGCATCGCCAACGGCCTGCCGGACAACCACGCCGCGGTGGTGGTGCGCGAGGACCCGAACCGCAAGGGCCTGCTCGCGCTCGGCACCATGCGCGGCCTGTACCTGTCGTTCGACGACGGCGCGAACTGGCACGCGATGACCGGCAACCTGCCGACGATGGCGGTGTGGGACCTGAAGTTCACCAAGTCACCGCACGACCTGGTGCTGGCCACGCACGGCTACGGCCTGTGGATCCTCGACAACATCGAGGCGCTGGAACAGTGGCAGCCGAAGCTGGCCGATGCCTCGTTCCACCTTTTCCCGAGCGCACAGGGCACGGAGTGGATCGAGTTCGGTGGCCGCCACATCGGCCCCGCGCCGGGCGAGTTCAAGACACCCAATCCGCCGAGCGGACCGACGATCGTCTACTCGCTCGCCAAGGCGGTCGATGTTCCCAAGGCGTGCGCCAAGAAAGAGAACAAGAGCGGCGACGACACCGCGCAGACGAGTGCGCATTCGAAACAGCGCGGCGACAAGGAGCAGAAAGGCGCCAAGAAATCCGGAAAGGAGAAGGAACACAGGCCCTCGTTCGAACAGTGCAATCCGGTCGTCGTCACCGTGACCGACAGCGCCGGCAAACCGGTGGCGAGCTTCCATGCTCCGGGCAAGGCCGGCATCAACGAGGCATCCTGGAACATGCGCTACACCGGCGTGGAGTTGCCGAAGGCGCTGCGCGCGGAAGAACGTCCGGACGAAAGCGATGCACCCAAGGGTCCGCTCGCGTTGCCAGGCAGTTATCAGGTGAAGGTGGAAGCGAAGGGCCACAGCGCGACGCAAACCGTGCAGGTGGTCGCCGATCCACGCGTCAATCCGCCGATGGACGTGCAGCGCGCGGCGTTCGATACGGCGATGCGGCTGCGTGGCGAGGCTGCCGCGGACGTGGCGATGATCGGCCGAAGCTACGACATGATGCAGACGCTCGACAAGGTGCTGGATTCGACGAAGGATGCGGCGGCGGGCAGCCCCAAGGCCAAGCTGCACGCGAGCGCGGAAACATTAAAAGCAACGCTCGGCGATTTCTCGAAGGACTTCTGGGTACCGACCATCCAGTACAAGGTGCCGGAAGACGACCT
>JAGWZT010000085.1 GCA_018971925.1 Lysobacteraceae bacterium
CCTGCGCATCTTCGAAATGCGTTACCTGGACATGGTGCGTGATTGCGCGCGCGGCGACGGCGTGTTCGGCGTGTGCCTGATCATGAACGGGCAGGAAGCAGGCGAGCCGGCGCTGCCTGCTGCGGTCGGCACGCTGGCCCGGATCGTGGACTTCGATACCTTGCCGGACGGGCTGCTGGGGATCAGCGTCACCGGTTGCACGCGCTTTCGCGTGCAGAAATCGCGCGTTCGCGGCAATGGTCTCGTGGTGGGGGAGGTGCGCCACTGGCCGGATGAACCCGGGATGCCCGTGCCCGTCGAGTTCGCCCTGCTGCCCGCGATCCTCGAACGCCTGGCCGAGCAGGCAGGCTTGTCATGGCGCAACGGGCCGCGCGAGCGCTACGACGATGCCAGTTGGGTGGGGTTCCGGCTGGCGGAGCTTTTGCCACTGGGTGACGCCGAGCGCCAACACCTGCTGGAAGTCACCGACCCGCTGGAGCGGCTGGCCGCCCTGCGCGACGCGATGCCGCGTTTCCAGAAACCGTAATTTTTGCGATCGTCCCTGTTCGCTGCTTCATCGGAACCAGCGGCCACAAATGCTTCAGAGGGCAGCCGTCCATGGCGCCGGACACCAGCCCGGCCATCCTTGGCCGGTCGCTTGGCCGGGCACGCGATGCCCCCGGCATCGCGTAAACGCCCGTCCTCGCCCTGGCCTTTCACCACAGCGGCTTCGTTTTGCTCCATTCTGACAATCTTTACACATAAACACATTTACTATATGTCTTAAAGGTTCATGATGAATGGGGTCGCAATGTGGCGACCCACCATCAGGAGACTCAACATGAAACCGCTTTCAATGGCCTGTGCGCTTGCGCTCGGGCTGGCATTTGCCGCCACTGCACCGGCCGTCCTGGCCCAGCCCGCCCAGGCGGCGACGTCCGCGCCCGCCGCGGCGCCCGCCGCTCCGCAACTGCACGCCGCGATGCGCTCGTTGTGGCACGGCCATATCGTGGCCACCCGTGACTACGCGCTGGCGGTGCACGCCGGCAACCAGGTCGGTGAGAAGAAGGCGGCCGACGCCGTCGTCGCCAACGCCAAGCAGATCTCCAACGCGGTCGCAGGTTTTTACGGCAAGGACGCGGGCGCCGGCCTGCTGAAATTGCTGGCAGGCCACTGGGGCGGCGTGAAGGCGCTGACAGATACCACCAAGGCGGGTGACAAGGCGGGCGAGCAGAAGGCCATGACCGATCTCGCCGGCAACGCCACGGCGATCGCCAAGTTCCTGGCAGGCGCCAACCCCAACTGGAGCGAAGCCACGCTGCAGGGTGCGTTGATGATGCACGTCAATGACCACAAAACCCAGCTCGACGAAATGATGTCGAATGCACCGGAGGCCGAACAGGCGAAGTCCTGGGCCGGAATGCAGCAGCACATGAACATGATCGCGGATGTGCTGACCGGAGGCATTGCCAAACAGTTCCCGAACAAGGCACATTGAGCGCGTGCGGCACGCCAGCGCCCTGCGTCAACTCGGCGGCACCCAGCAAAAGTTGCTGCGCAAGCTGTTGCTGTCGCCGCAGGGCGCGACCGTGGAAGAACTGTGCCGCGCCATCGGTATTACCCACAACGCGGTCAGGCAGCACCTGACCGCGTTGATGGCGCAAGGATTGGTGGCGCGCGGTGAGTCGATTCCCAGCGGCGGCCGGCCGCGCGCCTGTTTCGTGCTGCGGCCCGCCGGCCGCGAATTGTTTCCGCGCAATTACGCGCTGATCGCGGGCGGCGTGCTCGAATATCTCTATGCGCATGAAGGTACCCAGGCGGTGCAGGCGATGCTGGCCGAAATGGGCGCGAAGCTGGGCCGCGATGCCTCCGAACGGATTGCCGCGGCCACGGGTCCGGATGAAGTGACGCGGTTGCTCGCCGAACAGCTGGATACGCTGGGCTACGAAGCGCAGGTCGTCGAGGTCGAGGGGCACGCGGAAGTGGAAGCATGGAACTGCGTGTTCCACTCACTGGCCAAGACGCACCCCGACGTGTGCAGGTTCGACCTGGCTTTCATGAGCGCCGCGACGGGGCGCCCGGTGCAGCGCACGCAGTGCATGTTGCACGGAGCGCCCGCGTGCAGGTTTCACGTGGCAGATGCACAAGCGAAGACCCGCGATGTGTAGGGCGGGAGAAGCGTAGCGACAAATTCGTCTGGAACGAATTTGGACCGCCGCAGGCGGGCCCCGAGCGCAAGCGAGGGGTGAGCATCAGGGATGATGCGAACAATCCCGCCGATCGCAAACGGCGGGTTGTCACCCGCCCTGCGTCGCCAAAGCCTGGGCGAGATCCGCGATCAGATCATCGGCGTCTTCCAGTCCCACCGACAGCCGCACCAGTCCCGGTGGTGAATGCGTGTGCGCACCTTCGGCCGACGCGCGGTGCTCGATCAGCGATTCGCAGCCACCCAGCGAGGTCGCGTTGGTGAATATCCTCGTGCCGCGTGCAAGGCGCAGGGCCGCGTCGTAACCGCCGCGCAATTCGACGCTCAGCATCGCGCCGAACATGCCTTCATGACCACGCATCTGGCGTTTCGCGATCGAGTGTCCGGGATGCGTCGGCAATCCGGGGAAATTCACGCGCTCGACGGCGGGATGCGTGGCAAGGAACTCGGCGACTTTGCGTGCGTTCGAGCAGTGCAGCGCCATCCGCGCCGGCAGCGAGCGGCAACCGCGCAACGTCAGCCAGGCGCTGAAAGGCGCGAGGATTGCGCCGGTCAGCAATCGCCGCGCCGCGATGCGTTCGGCAAAGTCGTCGTTGCGAGCGAACACCAGCGCGCCACCCAGCACGTCGCTGTGGCCGCCGAAATACTTGGTGGTCGAATGCATCACCACGTCGGCGCCGAGTTCCAGAGGGCGTTGCAGTACGGGCGTCGCGAAGGTGTTGTCGCACGCAAAACGCGCGCCACCGGCATGGGCGATCTTCGCGAGCTCGGCGAGATCGCTGACCCTAAGGCGCGGGTTGGAAGGCGACTCCGCCCACAGCAACGCGACGCCGCCCTTGCACGCCGCGCGCACGGCTTCCAGGTCGGTGATGTCGATCGTGGCCACGTCGACGCCGCGCTCGGGCAGTACTTCCGTCACATACCCGCGCGTGCCGACGTAGCAGTCTTCCGGTACCACCACGCGTTGACCGCGTTGCAGCGTATCCAGCACCGCGGCGATCGCGGCCATGCCCGAAGCGTACGCCAGCGCGCGTTCACCGCCTTCCAGCGCGGCCAATGCCGTTTCGAGGCGGTGCTGGGTCGGGTTGTCGTCGCGCTGGTAGCTGAAGGTATCGGGTTCGCCATCGGTGCGGTGCACGAAGGTGGTGGAGAGGTGGAGCGGTGGCGCCACCGCGCCGGTTTCGCCGTCGGGCTCCGCACCCGCGTGTACTGCCAGCGTGTCGAACTTGGGGGTCACTGTCATCTCCGAACTTGCGTGCACCGGGTCGATCCGTCCACGATAACCGAATCGCCGCATGACGATCACATGAGGAAGCAACATGAGATACCTGCACAGCATGGTACGCGTGCGCGATCTGGACGCCTCGCTGCGTTTCTACTGCGAAGGACTCGGCCTGCGCGAAGTACGCCGCAAGGACGTGCCGCAGGGCAAGTACACGCTGGTGTTCCTGTCGGCGCCGGACAGTCCCGAGGCGGAAATCGAGCTGACATGCAACTGGGGCTCGAACGAGGATTACGGCTCGGCACGCAACTTCGGGCATCTCGCGTTCCGCGTGGACGACATTTACGCGACCTGCACGCGTTTGCAAGAGATGGGCGTCGCGATCAACCGGCCGCCGCGCGACGGCCACATGGCGTTCGTGCGCTCACCGGACCTGATCTCGATCGAGTTGCTGCAGGCCGGCAACGCCCTGCCGCCGGCGGAACCCTGGGTTTCGATGCCGAACGTCGGCATCTGGTGAATCAGCCGCGTGCGGCGACGAATGCGGCGCGTGCGGCTTCGAGCGTGTTCGCGATCACATCGTCGTCGTGCGCCATCGACATGAAGCCCGCCTCGAACGGGCTGGGTGCGAAGTACACGCCGCGCTCCAGCATCGCGTGGAAGAACCGGTTGAAGGACTCGCGATCGCAGGCCATGGCCTGCGCGAAGGTTTCAATTTTTGCGTCGCTGAAAAACAAGCCGAACATTCCGCCGACGCGATTGGCCGAGAACGGCACGCCCGCCTCGCGCGCGGCGGCGATCAATCCGTCGGTGAGCGCTTGTGTCTTCAACGACAGGTGTTCATGGAACCCTGGTTCGCGCACCAGATCCAGCATCGCAAGGCCGGCCGCCATCGCCACCGGGTTGCCGGACAGCGTGCCAGCCTGGTAGATCGGGCCGGCCGGCGCGATTTGTTCCATCAGGTCACGGCGTCCGCCGTAAGCACCGACCGGCATGCCGCCGCCGATGATCTTTCCGAGTGTGGTGAGATCGGGCGTAATCGCGTACAACTGTTGCGCGCCGCCTGCGGCCACGCGAAAACCGGTCATGACTTCGTCGAAGATCAGCAGCGCGCCGTCGCGCGTGCACAGCTCGCGCAGGGTCTGCAGGAAGCCCGGCCGTGGCGGCACGCAGTTCATGTTGCCGGCAACCGGCTCCACGATCACGCAGGCGAGGGTCTTGCCTCTCGCGTCGAACAGCGCACACGCAGCATCGATGTCGTTGTACGGCAGGGTAATGGTTAGATCAGCCAGCGCCTTGGGCACGCCGGGTGAATCCGGCACGCCCAGCGTCAGCGCGCCGGAGCCGGCCTTGACCAGGAACGAATCGCCATGGCCGTGATAACAGCCCTCGAATTTCACGAAGCGCTCGCGTCCCGTCGCGCCGCGCGCGAGGCGCAGTGCCGACATCGTGGCTTCGGTCCCGGAATTGACGAAGCGCAGCATTTCCATCGATGGCATCAGTGCGTGGATGGCTTCGGCCAGTTCGGCTTCCGCTGCGCACGGCGTGCCGAACGACAACCCACCCCGCACCGCGCGCTCCACGGCTTCGCGCACGTGCAGATGATTGTGCCCGGCGATCATCGGCCCCCACGAGCCCACGTAATCGATGTAGCGCTTGCCTTCGACATCCCACAGGTACGGGCCGTCGGCACGCGCGGCGATGAACGGCTCGCCCCCAACCGATTTGAAGGCACGCACCGGCGAATCGACGCCGCCCGGCAGCACGCGCTGCGCGCGCTGGAAAAGTTCGTGGTTGGTGGTCATTCGGAATCCCGCTGTGCAGATAATGCCGCGAACCCTTGTGCCGCCGCGCGCACGTCGCGGGCACCGAACAAGGCGGAAATCACGGCCAGGTAATCGGCGCCCGCCGCGATCAGCGATCCACCATTTTCGACGGTAATTCCGCCGATCGCCACCAGCGGCAAGCCAAGTTCGCGTGCATCGCGCAACAATTCGGGTTTTGCGTGGCGTGCGCCGGGCTTGGTGGCCGATGGAAAGAACGCGCCGAATGCGAGGTAATCGGCGCCCGCGGCGGCGGCTTTGCGCGCGCGTTGCAGCGAGTCGTAGCAGGAGACACCGATGATCGCGTTCGCCCCAAGCGCGGCGCGCGCGGCCGCGATGCCGGAATCACCTTCACCCAGATGCACGCCCGCGGCACCGCTGGCCAGCGCAAGTTCCACGTCGTCGTTGATGATCAGGGGAACCTCGAACTCGCGACATGATTCGGACAGCGCAAACGCTTCGCGCAATCGGCGCACCGCGTCGTGCGTTTTGTCGCGGTATTGCAGCATCGCCGCACCGCCTTCCAGCGCTGCGCGCGAAACCGCCGGGAGATCCGCGCGCGGTCCATCCGTGATGGCGTAAAGTCCATTGCGAAGCCGTGCCGACGGCTGGCGAGGGTACGAGTTCGGGGTGTTCTGTGACATTCGGCTTGACTTGCGTCAATGGCTCGCTTTCATGCAAGCGCGCAACTTGCGACAATAGACGACATCGTCGCTTGCGTCACGCCCATGAATGCTTCAGCCGAAACCGCCGTCACTTACCGCAAGTTCATGTGCGTGGTGTGCGGCTTCATCTACGACGAGGAAGCCGGCCTTCCGGAAGAGGGCATCGAACCGGGTACGCGCTGGGAAGACATTCCCGATACCTGGACATGCCCGGATTGCGGCGTCACCAAGGACGATTTCGAAATGGTCGAGATCGACAGCTGATTGCCCCGCCGTTGCCCCAATTGCGTCATACCGCGTTCATGCCGGTGTGTTGGCATGGAGTCAACGCGGACCGGGGTGATGCAGCATGCGCGAATTCGTGCCATTTGATGATCGCTGGTTCGACAGCGAGCCGCCGGGTCCGCTGATCCCGCTACCCATGAATTTCACGTGCGCGCACGATGCTGATGGCGTCTTTCACTGGGTTCCGGAGGGCATGCCCGAGAACGTGATCGCATCGCCCTTGCGCGCTCCCAGTTTCGCCGCCGTGCCGGCGTTCAGCTCCAGCACGTAACGCGCGGGCGTATCGCTGGGGTATAGCTGGCAGGGGTCCGCCTTGCATGGTTGCGCGTTGGCCTGGATGGCCACGAGGTGGCGGCTTTCGTCGAAAAACAGCATGTCCAGCGCAATCAGCGTGTTCTTCATCCAGAACGTGCGCGGTTGCGAATCCGGAAACACGAATAGCATGCCGTGATCGGCGGCCATGGACGTACGATCCATCAGGCCGTGTTCCTGTTCCGCAGGCGTGGCCGCGATTTCCACCATGAAACGGTGCCCGTCCAGGGTCACGGCGGGACGGGCCGCGGCCGTCGGCGGCGCGGCGCAGCCCGGACACGCCAGCACCGCGGCGAAAAGAACTGCGCCAAGCAGGAGAAAAGATCGCATCGGGATCGCCTTGGGTGTGCCAAAACCGCAGTGTAGCGCGGCTTTGCACGCGACCACTTCCAAACCGGGATCGATCGGGCTATCCTTGTCGGCCCGCGTGACGCAGAGCGCCGCGCGGCGGATTTCGGCGCTGCAAAGACTTTCTCGAAAGTTGTTGACAGCCCCGGAAACCTGGCTACAATGGGCGGCTCACGTGACGAAATGTCCGTGACGCGAAACCGCAAGGTGACGCACCGCAGAGTTCCTTGACAGTGTGCACAGGTGACTTGTGTGGGCGGCTTGCAGGTGGACGAAAGTTCATCGATGCAAGACGTCCAAACCTTTGAACCTTAGTGATTCAGCGATGAATTGCAGTTCAGGGTTCGGATTCTTCTCAAAATAGGCAGCCTTCGGGTTGTCGAAACCTTAAGTGAAGAGTTTGATCCTGGCTCAGATTGAACGCTGGCGGCATGCCTAACACATGCAAGTCGAACGGCAGCATGAGGTGTAGCAATACACTTTGATGGCGAGTGGCGGACGGGTGAGGAATGCATCGGAATCTGCCCAGTCGTGGGGGACAACGCAGGGAAACTTGCGCTAATACCGCATACGACCTTCGGGTGAAAGCAGGGGATCTTCGGACCTTGCGCGATTGGATGAGCCGATGCCGGATTAGCTAGTTGGCGGGGTAATGGCCCACCAAGGCGACGATCCGTAGCTGGTCTGAGAGGATGATCAGCCACACTGGGACTGAGACACGGCCCAGACTCCTACGGGAGGCAGCAGTGGGGAATATTGGACAATGGGGGCAACCCTGATCCAGCAAT
>JAGWZT010000086.1 GCA_018971925.1 Lysobacteraceae bacterium
CAGCCACGCCGCGAACGGCGCGTCGCCGCGGTACTGACGCGCGCGCTCGAAGGCCTTCAACATCGAATCCTGCAGCACTTCCTGGGCGACGTCGCGGCGGCCGGTCAGGCGCAGCGCCAGCGTCCATGCCGCACGTTCGAACTGGCGGTACACCGCCTCGAACGCGTCGAGCTCGCCGCGCTGCAGGCGGGCGATCAGGTCGGGTTCGACGGCTTGCTGGAAGTTCGCGGGCACCCTACAAGGATGCACCAGCACGCCGAACGGTCGCAGTGCCGGTCGGGGTGGTCTGTCATAATCGCCGCATGGAAGAATCCCGGGTCGTCGACGCCGTCGAAAGCCCCGCCGAGCAAGTCGTCGAAGCGAGCGTGCGTCCGCGCACGCTGGCCGAGTACGTCGGCCAGGCGGCGATGCGCGAGCAACTGTCGCTGTCGATAGAAGCGGCGCGCAAGCGCGGCGACGCGCTGGATCACGTCTTGGTATTCGGCCCGCCCGGTCTCGGCAAGACCACCATTTCGCATGTGATCGCGAACGAGCTTGGGGTCAATCTGCGCACCACCTCGGGGCCGGTACTGGAGCGCGCGGGTGACCTTGCGGCGCTGCTGACCAACCTGCAGCCGCACGACGTGCTTTTCATCGACGAAATCCACCGGCTCTCGCCGGTGGTCGAGGAAGTCTTGTATCCGGCGCTGGAGGATTTCCAGATCGACATCATGCTGGGCGAGGGACCCGCCGCGCGCTCGATCAAGCTTGACCTGCCGCGGTTCACGCTGGTCGGCGCGACCACCCGCGCAGGCATGCTGACGAGTCCCTTGCGCGACCGTTTCGGGATCGTGCACCGGCTGGAGTTCTACACGCCCGGCGAACTCGCGTCGATCGTCGCGCGCTCGGCGCGGATCCTCGACATTGCTTGCGACGAAAATGGCGCCGCGGAAATCGCGTGCCGTGCGCGCGGCACGCCGCGCATCGCCAATCGCCTGCTGCGGCGCGTGCGCGATTATGCGGAAGTGCGCGCGGGCGGGCGCATCACGCGCGATGCGGCGTCGGCGGCGCTGGAAATGCTGCAGGTCGATGCGGGTGGTTACGACGAACTCGATCGCCGCCTGCTGCGACTGGTGCTGGAGCAGTTCGACGGCGGCCCGGTCGGCGTGGAATCGCTGGCGGCAGCGCTGGCCGAGGATCGCGACACCATCGAGGACGTGCTGGAGCCGTACCTCATCCAGCAGGGGCTGCTGGCGCGCACCGCGCGCGGGCGCATCGCCACCGCCAAGGCGTGGCGGCATTTCGGCCTCAAGCCGCCGCGCGGCGAAATGAACCTGTTCGAACGGCAGGAGTCATAGATGGTTGACGTGACCGGTCACGCTCAACGGGCGTTCAGGTGGCGGACAAGGGTTTACTGGGAAGATACCGATGCGGGCGGCGTGGTGTATCACGCGGGCTATCTGCGTTTCCTCGAACGTGCGCGCAGCGAATGGATGCGCGCGGCCGCAATCGGGCAGGACGCCCTGCGTCAGTCGCACGGGATCGTGTTCGTGGTGCGCGAATTGAGCATCGCCTATGACAAGCCGGCCCGGCTGGACGATGAGCTGGATTCGACGGTTCGCGTCGAACGCCTGCGTGCGGCCAGCATCGATTTCGCGCAGGTCATCACGCGCGTTGGGGACTGCGCCACGTTGGCGCGCGCAACGGTTCGGGTCGCCTGCATCGACGCCGGCAGCTTCGCGCCGTGCCGGATTCCGCAAGACATCGCAGCCTTGATTGAAGGAAACAACTTCAAATGAACGGTTCCATCAACATCCTCGATCTGGTCATCCACGCCAGCTGGCCGGTCGTGTTCGTGCTCGCGATCCTGGTCGTTTTTTCGTTCACCTCGTGGGTGATCATTTTCCGCAAGAAGATGATGCTGGACGCCACGACCCGCGACGCCGACGATTTCGAGGAACGCTTCTGGTCGGGCGTGGACCTTGCGGCACTGTTCCGCGAAGTCAGCAACCGCGCGGGCGAAGCCGGCGGCCTGGCGGCGGTGTTCGAGTCGGGTTTTCGCGAATTCGTGCGCCAGCGCCAGCGCGGTGGCGAAGACCGGCGCGCGGTGCTGGAATCGTCCGAGCGCGCGATGCGCGTGGCCGGCACGCGCGAAGTCGAAAAACTGGAACGCAATCTCGAGTATCTGGCCAACGTGGGCTCGATCAGCACCTACGTCGGCCTGTTCGGAACGGTGTGGGGCATCATGATTGCGTTCCAGGGCCTGGGCACCATGAAGCAGGCCACCATCGCCACCGTTGCGCCGGGCATTTCCGAAGCGCTGGTGGCCACCGCAATGGGCCTGGTCGCGGCGATTCCCGCGGTGTGGGCGTACAACCGTTACTCGACGCGGCTGGATCGCCTGACGCTGCGCTACGAAACCTTCCAGGAAGAATTCTCGTCGGTGCTGCAGCGCCAGATGCACGCCGATGAGCAGCCCACGGCGCCCGCGCCCGGCCGCGCGGAAGCCCGCGTGCGCTAGGGGGAAAGCGAATGGCCCTTCAACATCGCAGCAAGCGCCGCCGCCGGATGGCGGAAATCAACATCGTCCCGTACATCGACGTGATGCTGGTGCTGCTGATCATCTTCATGGTCACCGCGCCGATGTTGAACCTCGGCGCCGACATTCAGCTCCCGCAATCCGCCGCCAAGGCGCTGCAGGATGAAAAGCAGCCGGTGCTGGTGACGGTGGACCAGCAGGGCAGCGTGTTCCTGACCCTGGGCAAGAGTGCGCGCGAGCAGGTCGACGACGAGAAGCTGGTGAGTGAAGTGTCCGCGTTCGTCAAGCAGGATCCGAAAGTTTCGGTGATGCTGGGCGGTGACAAGCGCGTCGACTATGGGCGCGTCAACCAGGTGCTGGGCCTGCTGCAGCAGGCCGGTGTCGCCAAGGTCGGTTTGATGAGCCAGCCCGAGACGACCGTGGTTCCGGCGAGCAATGGAAAACGCTGAAGCCACCCCGCGCGCGGTCGTCTATTCCGCGTTGCTGCATCTCGGTATCGTCGCGTTCCTCGCGCTGGCGATGCTCAACTGCACGCGCTGGGAAGGCGTGGCCGACGCGCTGCACCTGCCCGGAGCGCTGCGCCCGGTGACCTGCAACCGCATGTTGCAATTGCAGGGGCCAGTGATCGAAGCCACGCTGGTCGGGCCGGTGGGCGCGCCGCCGCCACCCGCGGCGAAGCATGCGCAAAAGGCTTCGCCCAAGCAGGAACAAAAGGCTGAGCCGAAGCCCATGCCGCCGCCGCCCGCGCCCGTGCGCGTGCTGCCGACGCCGGTGCCGCAACCGAAATTGAAGGATCAGGAAAAGGTTGCGCAGATCGCCCAGCAGCAGGCCGAGCAGGCGCAGAAGGCGCAGGAAGAGGAACAGAAGCAGCGCATGGCCGAGCTGACCAAGCAGAAGGAGGCCGAGCGCATCCTGAAGGAGCTGGCCAAGGTCAAGGCGCAGAGCGAGGCCCAGCAGCGCAAGATCAACATGGAAACACAGAAGGCGCAGCAGCTCGCCGATTTGCGCAAGGCCAGCGAAAGCCAGAATACCCAGAACGTACCGGTGGCCAGGCAGGCCATGACCGGGCAGGCAGGTACCGACAATGCGGCGTACGTGGCGGCGCTGCAAAATGCGATCACGCAAAACTGGTTGCGGCCCGACAACATTCCGGTCGGGGCGGTGTGCCCGGTGGAAATCGTGCAGATACCGGGGGGGCAGGTGATTTCCGCCAAGGTGCTGCCGAGTTGCCCCTTCAGCGATGTGGCCAGAAGCTCGGTCGAGGCGGCGGTGCGGAATTCGTCGCCGCTACCCTACAAGGGGTTCGAAAAAGAATTCCAGCGTGACATCATCTTCAATTTCACAGTGACTTCATCGCAATGAAGGATGCCCGAACCATGCGAATACCCAAACTCCTGCTCGCCCTGATGCTTGCCGTGCTCGCGGCGCTGTTCGCGACGCAGGCCAGCGCACAGGGACTGACCGTCCAGATCGTCAATGGCGTTCCGTCGGCGATTCCGATTACCGTGGTGCCCCTGGGCCAGCAAGGTTCCGGGCCGGCGTCACCGGTGGATGTCGCGCAGATCGTCAGCATGGATCTGGATCGCTGCGGCAAATTCCGCACACTGCCGACCAGCGAGATCGTGCAGTCGCCCACCACCGGCGCCCAGATCAAGTTCGCGACTTGGCAGCAGCTGAAGCAGCAATACATCGTCGTGGGCACCACCTCGTACGACGGTGGCGTGCTGAAGGCCGACTACCAGTTGTGGGACGTCGCCAAACAGCAGATGCTGCTGCAGAACACGGTCGCGCGGCAGGGCAGCGACCTGCGCCGCGTGGCGCATGAAATCGCCGACCAGATCTACCAGAAGATCATCGGCGTGCGGGGTGCGTTCGATACGCGCATCGCGTACGTGACCATGGTCGGCCTTGGCGACAACGCGCAATACGCGCTGGTGGTTGCCGATTCCGACGGCTACAACCCGCAGACCGTGGTCCGCTCGCACGAGGCACTGTTGTCGCCGACGTGGTCGCCGGATGGCACCGAATTGGCGTACGTCTCGTTCGAGGGCGGCAATTCCGCGATCTATATCCAGAACATCGCCACCGGCGCACGCCGCCTGGTGTCGTCGCGTCCCGGCATCAACGGTGCGCCACGCTTCTCGCCCGACGGCAAGAAGCTGGCGGTGAGCCTGTCGTTCCAGGGCAATCCGGAAATCTACGTGATGGATCTCGCCACCGGCGCATTGACGCGCCTGACGCACAATCTTGCCATCGACACCGAGCCGTCGTGGACGCCGGACGGGCAGAACATCATCTTCACTTCCGACCGCTCCGGCAAGCCGCAACTGTACGAAATTCCCGCTGGCGGCGGTTCGCCGCAGCGCATCACTTTCCAGGGTCAATACAACGCCGACGTGGCCGTGGATTACGACGGCAAGAAGCTGGCGATGGTGCAAGGCAACGGAAACGTGTATCGTATTGCAGTAATGGATCGTTCCACGGGCGGTCAGGAGATCTTCGTTTCGCCGGGTAATTTGGACGACTCCCCCAGCTGGGCACCCAACGCCAGCATGCTCCTCTACGCAGCCACCGAAGGCCCGCGCGGCGTCTTGTACTCCGTATCGGCCGACGGGCGGGTACGCCAGCGGCTCGTATTGAGCGACGGCGACGTGCGTGAACCGGCTTGGGGGCCGTACCGCAATCCTTGACGCCGTTTTGATCGACAAGCTGCTTCAATTCCACATGTTGTACCCCACCCACCCACTCACTCACTAGTTCAAAAAAGGATGGATTCGCCATGAACGCAACCGTTCGCGTCTCCGTAGTTGCATTGCTTTGCCTGGCCGCTGCGGCCTGCGCAAAGAAACAGGAAGTCAAATCCACTCCGCCGCCCGAGGCGCCCACGGCCACCGCGCCCGCGACGACCGAAGGCGCGTTCACGCCGGCCGACCTGCAATCCAACGCCTGCCTGCGTACCCGCGTGATCTACTTCGATTTCGACAAGAGCGAAATCCAGTCGCAGTTCAACGACATCGTCGCCTGCCACGCCAAGTACCTGCGTGACCGCCCGATGGCGCGCATGACGATCGAAGGCAACACCGACGAGCGCGGTACCCGCGAGTACAACCTCGGTCTCGGCGAGCGCCGCGGCAATGCGCTTGCGTCCGCACTGGAAGCAGCCGGCGCTTCGGCCAGCCAGATCAAGGTCGTCAGCTACGGTGAAGAGCGTCCGGTGTGCCGCGAGCACAACGAAGGTTGCTGGCACCAGAACCGCCGCGACAACATCGTGTACACCGCCGAGTGATCGTGGTGCCACGGTTCGCGGATATGCGCGGACGCGTGCCGCGCAAGGCCTCACTGATCATGGCCGCTTCGGCGGCCATGATCGTTGCAGGAGCCTGTGCGCCAGCGGCATGGGCGCAGGACGTGGGCGATGCCGCTTCGGCCGCGTCTCCACCCTCCAACAGCCTCACGCTGCTCAATCAGGTCCAGGCCATGCGGGACCAGATGCAGCAGATGCAGGGCCAGATCGAGGTTCTGCAACACCAGCTGCACGATCTTCAACAGACCAGCAAGGACCAGTACGTCGACCTCGATTCCCGCGTCGGCAAGCTGGAACACGCCCAGAGCGCGCCTGCGGCGTCGGCGCCTGCAACGTCGGCGCCTGCAACAATTTCATCCGCGCCCATTGCCTCGGCCAAAGCCACGCCGGGCAAGGCGACGCCCGTGGCATCTGCCAAGCCGGTGTCCGCAGCCGATACGGCTGCCGAGCAGGCGGATTACGACGCGGCATTCAAGTCCCTGCGGGCCGGCAATTACGTCGATTCGGCGCGCGGCTTCCGCACGTTCATCGACAAGCATCCGGACAGCCCGTTGGTTTCCAACGCATGGTACTGGCTGGGCGGTTCCTATTACGTCACCCAGAATTACAAGGTTGCGCTGGCGGCGTTCCAGACGCTGCTGCAGAAGTACCCGGGCAGTCCCAAGGCGCCGGAAGCGCAACTCCGCGTGGCCGATTGCCAGATCGGGATGAAGGACAACGCGGCGGCGCGCGCGACATTGCAGGCCGTGATCAAGGCGCATCCGGGCACGCCCTTGGCCAAGCGCGCGCAGGAAAGACTGCAGGACATTCCCGCGCCCGCCGGCGCGAAGTGACGCACAGGCCGTGACGGTGGTCGAATCCGCGAAAAGAGCGGTCGTGCTGGTGTCGGGCGGCATGGATTCCGCGGTGACGCTGGCGATGGCGCGTGCGCAGGGTTTCGCGTGTTACGCGCTGTCCGTCGCTTACGGGCAGCGGCACGCCTCCGAACTGGCCGCCTCCGCGCGCGTCGCGGCGATGCTGGGCGCCGTGGAGCACAAGACCGTCGCGGTGGACCTGCGCAGCATCGGCGGCTCCGCGCTCACCGCCGACATCGCGGTGCCCGAACATGTCGATGCGCACGGCGAGAACGACATTCCCGTCACCTACGTGCCCGCGCGCAACACCATCATGCTGGCGATCGCGCTGGGCTGGGCCGAGACGCTGGGCGCGAATGATCTGTTCTGCGGCGTCAACGCGGTCGATTATTCCGGCTATCCCGATTGCCGGCCCGCCTTCATCGATGCCTTCGAGCGGCTCGCCAACCTGGCGACCAAGGCTGGCGTCGAAGGCCACGCGCTGCGCGTGTACGCGCCGCTCAGTGACATGAGCAAGGCCGACATCGTTCGCGAGGGCGTGCGCTTGGGCGTGGATTTCGCGCAAACGGTGTCGTGCTATAGCGCGGACGACGCAGGCCGCGCCTGCGGCCACTGCGATGCCTGCGTGCTGCGCGCGCGCGGATTCGCGGAAGCGGGTGTCGCCGACCCCACACAATACGTTCCGGCGGCGTGACACGTTAGAATACGCGGCTCGCTTCCCCGCAAGCCGTTCAGGAGCTTGTCGAAAAGGGAAGCCGGGGAGTGATCAGGGCAAAGCTTCGTTGCGCGTTTTGGCAGCGTGGCCCTCACCCCTTGCCCTCTGCCGATGGAGAGGGGGAGTGATCGTCCCACTTCGTGGGACAGCACATTGATAGAAGCGGGCCGTTAGCTCAGCGGTAGAGCAGTGGACTTTTAATCCATTGGTCGA
>JAGWZT010000087.1 GCA_018971925.1 Lysobacteraceae bacterium
CTCCCGCGGCTCCGTCCGGGCGGGATTCGATCGATACGGGGTTGGCGATCACGTCCACCTGCCGGCGCGCGAGGGCTTCCAGTTCCATGGCGCAGCGGCGCGTCTGCGCGACGATCGCGGTGGCCCGCGGGTACGACCAGCGGCGCAACGTGCGCCAGACGCCACGCATGTGGTGGCCGTTCAGGGCCGTGCGCTCGGAAATGATCACCGGCACGCGCAAGCCCGCCGCGGCGATCAGGACGCGGACGTTGCTTTCCGCGATGAAGCTGATCACCGCATCCGGGCGGCTCGTGGCGATCGCACGGCGCAAGGCGCGGATGCGCACGATGTTGTGGCCGATCGCCGCGAGCACGTGCGCAGAATTGCCGGCCACGTCCAGCGCAATCCGACGCACCGCCGGATCCAGCGGATAACGGTCCATCCGATCCGACGCCAGCGTGATCAGCGTGACCTCGTTGCCGCGCTCCACCCACGCGTTGGCAAGCAGCGTCATGACACGTTCCGCGCCGCCGCCGCCGAGGGAAGAGATGACCAGGACGAGTTTCATCGCTGTGCGCCCGCTCCTCGTTCGAGTGTTGCGCCGAAGACCGACGGCTCGATCCCGAGGCGCGTGGTCACGAATCGCCATGCCAATCCGCGCCAGATGAAGAGCGACAGCGATGCACCGATCGCGGCGCCGGTGGCGCCCAGCCGCGGCACCAGCAGCACCGCCGCGATGCAGTTCGCCGCGATGCCGATCAGGACGAAGATCGACGCCTGCTTCTGGTACTTCGTCATGGACAGCATGAAACCCACTTCGCCGAAGCAGGTGCTGGCACAGCAACCCAGCAGCAGGATCAGCAGCGGCACGTAAGCCGTATCGAAATCATGGCCGAACAGGCCCAGCACCCAATTGCCCGCGACCGCACAGAACAGCGCCACGCACAACGCGCCCGCGAGTCCGATGCGCGCGCCCTGCACGGCGACGGATTGCAGCCCGTGCATGTCGCGCGCGTCGTAGCGTTCGGCAATCATCGGCGCCAGCACCACGTTGACGGCCTGCGTGGCGAAGAACGCGAAGCCGGCCATCTTGAGCGCCGCGTAGTAAGGCCCGACGTCGCCGGTGCCCATGATCGCGCCCAGGAGCATCACGTCGATGCGTGCGCCGCCGACCGTAATGATCGAGAGCAGCGAAAGTTGCCAGCCGACCATGATCCAGCGGCGTGCTTCGTAGCCCGGACGCGCGCCGCGGCCCGCCGTCGGCCATGCGCGCGTGAGGTGCCAGCCCGATCCCAGCAGTGCGATCAGACCCGCGAGCGCCGTGCACACGGCCGCCATCGGTGCGTCGCGTCGCACCGCGATCACCGATGCGATCCCGAGCAGGACCAGCAGGGCGACCGGCCGCATCACGGTCGAGTACATGCCGGTGACCACCGGGCGCTTGAACGCACGATGCATCGCGCTGCTCTGCTGCAACTGCGTCAGGATCGGCAGCATCGCGAAGCCGATGTAGAACGTGGCGCGCCAGCCCGCGGACTGGTCGGCACCGACGATATGCACGACCACGCCGCCGACGATCGCGACGCAGAGGCTGGTGGCCAGAACGAAAAAGCCCACGCCGATCCGCAGGCCGCGCACCTTGCCCCACGCGTTGTCCTGGATGTAACCCGGCAGGAAGCGGATGATGCTGATGTCCTGGCCGGCCTGCGCCACCATCACAAGCACGCTCACCCAGCTGAACATCAGCGCGTAGATGCCGTACTCGGCGCGCCCGATCAGGCGCGCCATCACGAGGTTCGCGAGCAGGCCGAGCGCCGTTCCGACGGTGGAGACGATGAACGCGCCGGACGCTCCGCGTCGCAGCAGCCGCGACATCAGCGCACGTTCCGATGAGCGCGCGGAGACGTCCGGTCCCGCCTGGGTCACGCTGGCGCCATCGGACGGCATGCTCAGTGCTCCCTGGCGGGTGATTGCGCTCGATGCTGCGGCATCGGTCCGCGCGCGCAGACGCGACGACTTGGACAACGGGAAGCGCGCCGGCACTTCATGGCGAGAGCCACCCGTGCGCGTCCAAGGAGTCCAGCATCAATGACGCACGTTGTTCTCCTTCCCAAATCAACGGCATTCCGTCGGGGTTCGCCCGCCGGCCTGCCAGCAGCAAGGCCTGGACGCAGAGATAAGCGGTCAGCCGCGCGCGCGCGGCGGCCGGGGGGCGCCTGAAGTTCCGGACGAGGATCGATTCGACCGCCTGGCAGTCACCGACGGGATCGCCCCGCCGCGTGCTGCGCACCGCAAGCAGGAAACGGATGAGATCGTAATCCGCGGGATATGCGTAGCCGGCGTATTCCCAGTCGAACACGCAAAGCCGGTCCTGGTGCCGGAATGTGTTACCGGGCGTGAAATCGCCGTGCGCCAGTCCTCGCGGCGCGATGAGGTCTGGCGTGAACGCGAGGCCCTGCAACGCGAGGTCGAAACGTTCCCGCCACGGCCTGGGCAATGACGCCGGAAGACGCGCCACCTGCGAGCGCATGCCGCGCAGCAAACCTTCGCCGTCCGGCATGCGCGGTGATGCGGTGCGCGCCGCCAGTTCATCGAGGAAAACCAGGTGCGATCCGTGCAGCCGCGTGCAGCGCGGGTGCTGTGGCGTCCGCAAGGCATCCGTGGCGAGTATGGCTGCGCCGTCTTCGCGGAATTCGCGCAACCACACCCGCGGCACGACCGCGGAATGCAATCCGGTCCTGCGCAGCTGCTCGAGCACCGAGGCTTCGTTGGCAAGCAACGCCTGCACGGCCGGCGCGCGCGCCACTTTTGCATAGCCCCTGATGCCGCCGCCGGCGTCCATCCACTGCACCGTCAACTTGCGATGCGGGCCTGCGGTGCCGGAGAGGAACGCGGCCTGCGACGCGCCGGGATCGAATCCGCGCGCGGCGCGGCAGACCCCGGAAATGTGCACCCTGCCGTGCCGCCACGGGTGCGGCAGGCCGAGCGCCGCGGTGACCATCATGGCTTGCTTGAAGATGCGTGCAGCGGGACGCAGCGGCTGGATCAGCGCGAGTGACGCAATACGCACGGCGCGGGGTCGCGCCGGCACCACGAACCAGCGCAGATGCGCGTGCCCGGCCAGGACGTCAAAGGGATGCGAACCCGTGTGCGGCGCCGTCGTGACGCGCAAGCCCAGTGCTTCCATCTCCTGCACGGCGGCCAGGAAATGGGGGTCGCCGAAACAGTCACCCGACCCAGTCGCCGCCGGCCCGCCGCCGCGACGGAGCGGCGCGGCGCGCGGTGTCGGTGTGCGGACCGTGGCGGGCTGGGTCATGCCTCGGTTCCATATCCGAAATAACCGTAGGGTGAATAGCCGCCGCTGCGCTTCTCCATGCCGTTGAACACCACGCCGCTGACTTCGACGCCGCTTTGCTGCAGCCGCTGCATGGCCATTTCGACCTCGCGCGAATGGTTGAGGCCGAAGCGCACGACCAGCAGGTTGGTGCCGGCGTGGTGGCCGATGATCGCCGCATCCGTGACCGCGAGGATCGGCGGGCTGTCGATCACCACCATGTCGTAACGCGGAGAAAGCCTCCGCAACAAGGCCGCGAAACTGTTGCGCATCAGCAGTTCCGACGGATTGGCGGGCCGCCGTCCGGCGGGGATGAAGTGCAGGTTCTCCACGCCCTCGACGTCGCGGATCGCTTCTTCGTCGACGATCCGGTCAGCGAGCAGCTCCGACAACCCGTTCTCCGGCCTTCCGCCGAGGATGGTGTGCAGCTGTGCGTCGCGCATGTTGGCGTCGATCAGCAGCACACGCTGGCCTGCCTGCGCGTTCACCGCGGCAAGGTTGGCGGAAATGAAGGTCTTGCCCGCCTTCGAGCTGGCACCGCAAACCATCACCAGCTTGTTGCTGGCGTCGCGTTGCACGAAGCGCAGGCTGGTGCGCAAACTGCGCAAGGCTTCGGCGGCCACGTCTTCGGGCGCGGCCAGTGCAAGCAGGCGATGGCGCCGCCGCGAGAACAGGCGCTGGCTGCGTTCCGACAGTTCGATCTGCTGCGCGCTCAGCGGAATCGCGGTGTACACCGGCAAACCGAGCTGCTCGATTTCGGACGGATCCTCGACGCCGTGGCGCAATGTCTTGCGCAGCATCACGAAACCGACCGCGAAAAACGCGCCGATGAAGGTGCTGGCGGCAACTGTGACCAGTTTCCGCGGCTTCACCGGCCGCGTGATGTCCACGCTGGGCTTGTCGACGATGCGCGTGGTGCCGACGGTGCCGGCCTGCGCGATCTCAAGCTGCTGTTCCTCGTTGAGCAATCCGTTGTACGTCGTGTTGAGCACGCTCACGTTGCCGTCCAGTCGCAACAGTTCCCGCTGCGTATTGGGCAGCGTGTCCATCCGTTTCTGGATCGCGGCTTTCTGCGCCGACAAGGCCCCGATCTGCTTGACGACTGCCTGGTAGGCCGGATTCGCGGGCGTGTAGAGCCGCGCCGCCGCGATCTTCTGTGTCTCCAGCTGCTGGATGCTGCTGTCGAGGGTGTCGATCTGGGTCAGCATGCTTTGCGTCTGCATCGGCACATCGATGGAATGCGCCTTCAGCTGGTACGCGTTGAGTGCGGCCTGTGCATCCTCCAACCGCTTCTTCACCACCGGCAGCTGCCGATTCACGAACTTCAGGCTGTTGGAGGCCTGCGCCGAGTTGCGCCCGACGTTCTGGGCGAGGTATGCCTTGGTAACCTGGTCGAGCACCGCGACGGCGCTCTGCGGATTGTCGCTGTCGTAACTCAGCTGGATGACGTTCGCGCCCTGCGAAGCCTGTTTGGCATTGATGTCCTTCTGCAGCCGGTGGATCGTCGTCATCTCGTAGTTGCGGGTGACGTGGAAACGCATGCCGGGGTTGGCCTGCAGGCTTCCCACCAGCATCGTCACACCCGAACCTTTCGCCGGTTCGCCGACCGTTCCATGCAGCAGCAGCCTGCCGCGCATGAACGGAATGATGCTGTCCAGCCATAGCGTGTAGGCGTCGTCCTTGCCCGCAACCAGCGTCATCTTCCTGCCCAGCAGGTCATTCGGGACGTCAAGCTGGCGCACATCCAGGCGCGAGCCGCCCCAGTTGTAGCCGGCAAGCCCGAGCCACGGCTTGGCGACCTCGCCGGGTGCGGCGGGTGTGTACTGGCGCGCGATCACGCTGCCGATCACCGGTATCTGGTAGTTGCCGATCACGGTATTCAGGTCGAGGTTGTCGACCGCGGGCTCGAGCACCGATTCCGCGGTGAGGATGGAAAGTGCGTCGGTGGATTCCGGGTTCGACGCGCCCACCGCCTCCGCGACGGCGGTCAGGCCCGGCAGGGTAGGCGACTGTTCGACCTGGACCATCGCATTGGCCTGGTAAACGGGCGTCGCGACCAGGACGTAACCGAGGGCAATCACGAAGAACGCCGCCGTAACCCCGATGATCAGCCGCTTGTGGTCCAGGAGCGTGCCGAGGAGTGCCCGCAGGTCGAGTTCGTCCTCGGGGCGCATGTCGAATCCACCCGCACGTGGACTCGCAATGGTCATCACCTTGTTCATGGAGCTCCTGTCCCGTGGAAGAGACATCTGCCTGGAGAAAATCGCCGCTTCGGCGTCGCTGATTGCTGACCTGCCGATCCACGCGATTCGATGCCTTGCATGCGAGATGCGACACCATCCGGGGACTTCACTCTTCCACTGTGTGAGTGGTGAAAATCGCTGTTGGTGATCCGGTTAAATCTTCGAAAACGGATCGTGATATGTCGGTATTGAACCTTCCTGAAACGGGAGCCGGGTGCGCCGCGAATCATGCGCAACACGTGATGGTCGAAGCGGCCCTCGCCGCGTTGCGCAAGGGTTCGGGCCGTCGAGTGTAGACCGCTTCGTGAAGGCCGGCGTGCGTTTTGCGACGGTTCGCGCGCCTCGGCGTGATGCGCATTCAGTAGCTCGTCAGCATTCGGCGGACTGTCAGTTGCGCACTCATGTGAGAAAAGGAACGACGTCGATTCGATCCAACCCCTTCGCGTTCATGTTTCTGGATTATTCATTCAGGTGAATAACCCATAAAGATGCAATGAATAAGACATAAATAAATGCTTCGCTAATCACATGAACGGGCCGGGTGGACAAGCGCCCCAGAGGATGACCATACTCCGGGCCCGGCGTCAAAATCGATGCCGGTACAGGGACCGGAACAGCCACAGGAGCACGCGAACCATGATGGACATGTCGGATGCGCGTCGATCTTCATCGGCAGCGGCTGTGGATGCGCGGCGCCTTGCCCGTGCCTTGGGCGTCTTCGCGTGTGCACTCACCCTTGCAGGATTGGCGGGCTGCGCCATCGCACCCGGCCAGACCATGGGTGTGCGCGGCGACAACGACTACGTGCAGCTCGTTCCGATCACGCCGCAATTGGTGACCACGCAACAGGCGGTCGCGGCGGCGCCCGTCATTCCGCCCGCATTGCTGGACTATCACCCACAGTCGTATCAGATCGGCCCCGGCGACACGCTATACATCACCGTGTGGGATCACCCCGAGCTGACTTCACCCGCGGGTTCGCAGCAAGAAGGCTCGGCCAACGGCCGTCTGGTGCGGCCGGACGGAACGCTGTACTACCCCTACATCGGGCAGATGAAAGTTGCGGGCATGACCATCGAGCAGGCGCGCCAGGCGCTCGCCTCCAAGCTGGCGCACTGGATCAAGGACCCGATGGTGGACATCAGCGTCGCCAACTACGCCAGCCAGCATGTCGTGCTGGAGGGCGCGCTGGTGAAGTCCGGCGCGCAGTCCCTTACCACGGTGCCCATGACGCTGGGCGAGGCGATCGCCAACGCGGGCGTGGACAACCAGAACGCCAATCTCTCCGACGTGGTATTGACGCGCGGCGACCAGACCTACCACCTCGACATGAGCGGCTATGCGGGCAAGGGCGGCCCCGCCAGCAAGATCTACCTGCAGGGCGGCGATCGCGTGCTGGTGCCCTACAACGATCGCCAGAAGGTGTATGTGATGGGCGAAGTCACCCGTCCGCAGGCGCTGCGCTTCAAGACCAGCGACATCACGTTGACGCAGGCGATCGGCGATGCCGGCGGCTTCAACGAGGTCACTTCCCAGGGGATGATTTATGTCGTGCGCGGAGCGTTCGACAAGAATGGCCACCAGACGCAACGCCCGACGGTCTATGAGCTCGATTTGAAGTCGCCGACCGCGTTCGCGCTGGCCGACGGCTTCGACGTGAAGCCGGGCGACGTGGTGTTCGCGTCCGCCGCGGGCGTCACCCGCTGGAACCGTTTCCTCAGCCAATTGCTGCCACTGACCAGCGCACTGAGCGCCGCGGCATCGAGCAACTACTACATCAACACCACGAAGTAGGACATTCCGAACCGGCAAAACAGGGCGCCGGGCGGCGCCCTGTTTTGTGCATGGTCAGGTGCACGCGTCACTCCGCGTGTTGAGTGGCCGGAACGTCGTCACTCCTGTCCTTCACGTATTGCGTGAACAGCTCGTGGATGCGGCGGTATTCGTCATACCAGTCGTCGGCATGTTCGAAGGCGTGGCGATCCATCGGATACAGCGACATCCAGAAATTATCCTTGTGCAATTCGATGAAA
>JAGWZT010000088.1 GCA_018971925.1 Lysobacteraceae bacterium
TCGGCTCGGCCAACGACGCAGCTGGATGCTGCTGGCGCAATGCGGGGTCATCGCAGGTCTGGTGTTGATGGCCGTGCACGATCCGGCGAGCGACCCGCTGGGCTTTGCCCTGCTCGCAACGTTCACGGCATTCTGCGGTGCCACTCAGGACATCGTGATCGACGCCTATCGCATCGAATCCACTGACGCCAGCCTGCAGGGTTCCACCGCGGCGAGTTACCAGGTCGGCTACATGATCGCGTTGATCTGCGGTGGCGCGGGCGCGATGGTAGCCGCGAGCGGTTATGGCTGGACCATCGCCTACCTGATCATGGCGGCTTGCATGTTGCTGGCACCGGCGACGTGCCTTGTGATCCCGGAGCCGATCGCGTTGCGCGACCGGCGCGTCAAGGCCGATCCCGCACTGGTCGCCGCCACGATCGCGCGGATGCGCGCCCGCTCGCTCGCAATCGCCATCGCGGTGACTGCCGCAGCGGGTGCGGCGCTGCACTTTGCGCTGCCCGCCAGGACATCCGCCACGGTCATCGATATCAGCGTCGGCGTTATCTTGGCGTTCGAGCTCGCGTTGCTGATGTTGCTGAAAGCCGCGCCGTTGCGCCCGCTGCTGGAAAAGTTGACCGGGTCAGTGGTGCTGCCGCTGACCGATTTCACCGGCCGCATGGGAGCGAGGCTGGCGATCCCGATGCTGCTGTTGATCGTGACCTATCGCCTCAACTACATGACCATGGGCGTCGCCGCCAACACGTTTTACCTGGACATGCACTACAGCCTCGACCAGGTTGCGCTGGTCAGCAAGGTCTATGGCGTGATCCTGACCCTGGCGGGCGCGTTGCTGGCAGGCTGGCTGGTCAAACGCACGGGTGCATTGCGGACGATGCTGCTCGGGTTGGTGTTGCTCACTGCCGCCAATCTTTTCTATGGTCACCTCGCAACCATGAGTGGACGGCCGCCACCGCTGGCGTGGCTGGCTGGCGGCATCAGCCTCGACAACGTCGCCAACGGCATTGCCGGCACGGCGTTCATCGCCTGGATGTCATCGCTGACCAGCAAGGATTTCACCGCGACGCAATACGCGCTGTTCGGCACCTTGTGGAGCCTGCCGGCCAAGAGCATCGCGAGCCAATGGGGGCGCATCGTCGATGCGATCGGGTACCCCGCGTTTTACGTGTACACCGCGGCAATCGGCTTGCCGTCGTTGCTGCTGATCCTGTGGCTGCTGCGCGATACGGCCGCGCGCAACGCCGCGGCTCAGCGCGAGGTGGCGTAAACCGCACCCAGCACCCGCGACCCGCGCGCGCCGGTGACCGAAGGCAGGTTGCCCGCGATGTTTTCGAGGCGCGCCCGTGCCAGCCACGCGAATCCCGCCGCCTCGACGAAATCGGGATCGATACCCAGTGCCGCGGTGGTGTCGAGTTTCACGCCGGGCAATTCGGCGCGCAGTGCATCCATCAATGCGCCGTTGTGCACGCCACCGCCGCAGGCGTATACCTCGCGGGTTGCCGGTGCGTGCCTGCGCAGGGCATCGGCGATGCTGCGCGCGGAGAGTTGCAGCAAGGTCGCTTGCACGTCTTCCGTCGCGAGACCTCGCGGCAGTCTTACATCCAGCCAGTCGAGATTGAACACTTCGCGGCCGGTGCTTTTCGGCGGCGGCGCGGCGAAGTATGGATCGTCGAGCAGGCCAGCCAGCAGGCCGCGATCGACGTGGCCGCTGCGCGCCCATGCCCCGTCCTCGTCACGCGGCGTGCCGCGCACGCGCAGCGACCATGCATCCATCAGGCAATTGGCGGGGCCGGTGTCGAAACCCAGCACGGGCTTGCCCGGAACCAGCAACGTGAGGTTGGCGATGCCGCCCAAATTCAAAATCGCGCGCGGTATCCCCGGATCCGCGAGCACCGCCGCATGCAACGCCGGCAGCAACGGTGCACCCTGCCCGCCCGCTGCGACATCGGCGCGGCGAAAATCGGCCACGGTGATGATGCCCGTACGTTCGGCGATGACATTGGGATCGCCGAGTTGCAGCGTGAACGGATGCGGCCCGGAGGGACGATGGCAGACGGTCTGGCCATGCGAACCGAGCGCGGTGACTGCGTGCGGGGCCACGCTCGCTTCGCGCAGCAATCCCAGGGCGGCATCGGCGAAACACGCGCCGATCTCGACATCGAGGTGACCCAGGTCATCCAGCATGATCGCGGCATCGTTGCGCGCCAGCGCAACGATGCGCGCGCGCAGATCATCCGGGTAAGGCGACGTGCGTGCAACGATGACTTCAAGCTTGGGAGCGAACCGCACCAGTGCGGCGTCGATGCCGTCGGCGCTGGTGCCGGAAATCAACCCGAGATAGAGCGGCGCGGCGTCAGCCACGGGCCACGTGATCAGTCGGCTGCGACCGTGGTGGCGCGACCGCTGTCCGCGCGCGCCAGGCGCTGGGTGGCGTTGTCGATCATCTGGATGCGCGCCACCATCGGAGCGGACTGCGCCTTGAATGCCACCATCAGCTTGCCGGACAGCGGCTGCGGCTGCGGCATCGTCACCGTCAGTGGATTTTCCGGTCTGCCGTCCACGCGCACTTCGTAATGCAGGTGCGGGCCGGTGGCAAAACCGGTCTGGCCGACATAGCCGATCACTTCGCCCTGGGTCACGCGCGAACCCACGCGCAGACCCGATGCGAAGCGCGACATGTGGCCGTAAGCCGTGGTGTATTCGGGGGTGTTCTTGATCGCGATGAAATTGCCGTAGCCGTGCACCCAGCCGCGGCGGACGATCGTGCCATCGCCGGCGGCGTGCACCGGCGTGCCGATCGGCGCGGCGTAATCGACGCCCTTGTGCAGGCGGGTGTAGCCCAGCACCGGATCCTTGCGCATGCCGAACGTGGACGACAGGCGGGTGAACGAGACCGGCGTGCGCAGCAGGCCCTTGCGCAGCGGGCGGCCATCCTGGCTGTAATAAGCGATGCTGCCGTCGCCCTGCTTGAAGCGGTAGGCGGTGTAGCGATGGCCGTTGTTGAAGAACTCCGCGGCGAGGATGTTGCCGGCGCCGGAATACTTGCCGTCGCGATAGATGTCGTCGTACACGACGGTGAAGCGGTCGCCCTTTTTCAGATCCTTGATGAAGTCGATGTCGTACTTGAATACGTCGGCGAGCTTCAACACCATGATTTCCGACAGGCCGGCCTTCTCGCCGGCCGCAAACAGCGAGCCTTCGACCTCGCCATGCGCGAAATGCACGCGCCGCTCGACCGGAAGCGCGGAGACCTGCGCCTTCAGGCTGCCGTTCTGTTGCGAGGTGAGTGTCACCTGGGTCGCAGAGTCGGGGCTGTACCGGAAGCCCTTGAAATGACCTTGCGGGTCGGTCAGGAACGCGACCTGGTCACCGGGATGCAGCGTTTTCAGCGCGCCGGTATCCTTGCCGCTCGCCATCACGCTGGCGAGGTCGGTGCCGCCGAAGCCTTGGCTCTGGAAAATTTCGGACAGGGTTTCGCCGGGCTGCACTTCCACGGTCTTCCACGAGGCGACCGCCGGTTGCGCGGTTTCCTTTGGCGCGGGCGGCAACTGCAACGCCAGCGTTTCGCGCGTCACCGATTGCACCGCGTCGTGGTGGATGATGCTGGCCCAGGCGGGAATGCCGAGCAGCGTCAACAGCACCAGCAGGCATGCACCACCACCGAGAATCCAGCCTTCACGCGCCCAGCGGAACTTGCTCGACGGTGCATCCGCATGAAACGACCAATGCGCGCAGCGCGAATAAAAGTGGGAATGGCATTGACGGGTCTTGCGACGGATCGCCTGGCGACGAACAGCATGAGCGGTGACGCGACGGAGGTGGCGATCCATCGGAAGATTCCGGAAAATGGGTGGAGACGCGCAACGGGCCGTACCATAGGACCCTGTGAAGCGTGCGTCAATCCCTTGCCGGACAAAGATTTGCACGTGATTTTGCAGTTAACACATAATTAACCGACACATCACTTTTGCGGTTTGACGCGACGCCCTGTTTGCAAGGCCGCGGCCATGCCGCCACTTCCGGAAGACACGATGTCTGCAGATCCCCAGGCCCTGGCCCTCATCCATCGCGGCGCGGCTGACGTCATCAAGGACGGCGAGCTCGAAGCGCGCCTCGCGCTCGGCCGTCCGTTGCGCATCAAGGCGGGCTTCGATCCCACCGCGCCGGATCTGCACCTCGGCCACACCGTGCTGCTCAACAAGATGCGCCAGTTCCAGGATCTCGGGCACACCGCGATTTTCCTGATCGGCGATTTCACCGGGATGATCGGCGACCCGACCGGCAAGAGCGTGACGCGCAAGCCGCTGACGCACGAGGAAGTGCTGGCGAATGCCGACACCTACGCGAAGCAGGTGTTCAAGGTGCTCGATCGTGATCGCACCGAAGTGCGTTTCAATTCCGAATGGTTCGGCAAGATGGACGCGTCCGACATGATCCGGCTGGCCGCGCAGCACACCGTCGCGCGGATGCTGGAGCGGGACGATTTCGCGAAGCGCTACGCTTCGCAGCAACCGATCGCGATCCACGAATTCCTGTATCCGTTGGTGCAGGGCTACGATTCGGTGGCGTTGAAGTGCGACGTCGAGCTCGGCGGTACCGACCAGCGCTTCAATCTGTTGATGGGGCGTGGCCTGCAGGAACATTTCGGCCAGCCGGCGCAGATCGTGCTGACGATGCCGCTGCTGGAAGGCATCGACGGCGTGCACAAGATGTCGAAGTCGCTCGGCAATTACATCGGCATCGACGAACCCGCGATCGACATGGTGACCAAGACCATGAAGATCGGCGACGACTTGATGTGGCGCTGGTTCGAACTGTTGAGTTTCGACGTGTCGCTGGACGAACTCGTTACGATGCGGCGCGACGTCGCCAGCGGTGCATTGAATCCGCGCGATGCCAAGTTGCGCCTCGCACGCGAACTGGCTGCGCGCTTCCACGGCGCGGCCGAAGCCGAAAAAGCGATCGCCGGTTGGCACGCGGTGGTGCGCGGCGAGGGCGACACGTCGTCATTGCCACTCAATGACATCACGGTTTCAGCCGAGGGACTGCGCCTGCCTGCGCTGCTGACCGCGGCGGGGCTGACGTCCAGCAATTCGGAAGCCAACCGCAAGTTGAAGGAACGCGCAGTGCGCATCGACGCGCACGTGGTGGAAGATCCGCAGCGCGTGTTCACGGCAGGATTCGAAGGCGTGCTGCAAGTGGGCAAGCGCAACTTCGCGCGGGTCCGGCTGATCAATACATGACGAAAGGGCGCGGCGCCCCGACGCGCCGCGCCTCCCGCGACGTTCCGATCAGTACGTGACAGGTGAATCGATGGTCATGCGCGTGCCCGCCACGGTGCCCTTGATGGGAATGCCGCCCGGGAGAATGATGTTGTAGTGCGTGTCGTACTGGATGAGCACGAACGTGCCGGTGTACGAACTGCCATCCTTGCTCAACGTGACGGTTTCCTGGATGCTGGCCGGACCGACGAGCGTGTTGTCGATGTCTACGCCGTTTGCGTCCAGGCTTTGCGTCCACGTCAGCGCGAAATGATTGAGCGTATAAGTGCGCGCCCCCGTTCGTGCCCACGTGCCCATGCAGAAGTCGGCAGCGGCTGCAGGCCTCCCCGAATTCATGATTTCACCGCCGTCCGCGTGCCAAGCCACGTAGGCGTGTTCGACCGGGGTGCCATCCGGCAGACCTGTGGGGCCATTGCCTTCGGCGCTCATGGTGATCTCGTACAGCCCCGCGATCGGCTCCATGGATTGCAATGGATTGGGAATCGTCTTAGTAGTCGAATGCGGACCGGCAGCCAGGAACATCATTCTGGCGACTGAGGCCGACATCTTGGCCGGTGGAGCAATCGTCCATTGGCCATTGGCGGCCTTGGCCAGAGCCAGTCCGCAGGCGTCGGCCTTATGGGTCACGGCGACGGTGGACAGGCCGACCAGGGCCATCGCAGCGGATACGTACAAACGGGTGTTCATGGCGCTCTCCTCGTGTGGGGCGATGTGTTTCCCGAACCCGTAGCGGATTGCCACGAGTGCTTCTTGTCATTCGGGAAATCGGTCCAGTGATTACCGCCGCGGGGTGCCTGCAAGCGTCACGCGTGGAAAGAGAAGCGAGGGCGGGTAAGCCGCACGTACATGCCCGAGGTTCGGCTAAGGTGAGCCCATGTTCGTCGACGTACCCAGCCGCCAGCACACGCACCCGCGCTGGGTCACCCCGGTGCTGGTGGTCGCCTGCGTGGCCTGTTATCTGTGGCTGATGCTGTCGGCGACGGCGACGCGCTACGTGCTGCTGGGTGACTGGGGCACGGTGCCGGGGCGGCTGTTCCAGCACGGCCAGATCCTGCATGCCGGTTTGTGGCTGCGGCCGTTCACGTCGCTGTTCATGCACGCCGACTGGGTCCACCTGCTCGGCAACATGCTGTTTCTGGTGATCTTCGGTTTGCCGGCGGAGCGCGCGCTCGGTTCCCGCCGCTTCCTGTTCCTGTTCCTGGTTGGCGGGGCGTTCGCCAACCTTGTCGGAGCGTGGACCCTGTCGGGTCAGCTGCGCCCGATCATCGGTTGCAGCGGCGCCGTGTCGGCGACGCTCGGCGCCTACCTCGCGCTGTTTCCGCGTGCGCACCTCGGGCTGGTACTGCCGCTGGGGTTGTACCTGCAGTTCATCCGCGTGCCGGCCGCGCTGTTGATCGGCATGTGGGTGTTGCTGCAGTTGCTGTTCACTTGGGCGGGCCCGGGTTTCGGCGCCGTGGTCTGGTGGGCGCACCTTGCCGGCTTCGGGTTCGGAATCCTGTTCGCGCTGGTTTCGCGCGGCGCGGTGGAAAGACGCCTGCGCCGGCGAAGCTACTGAGCGTCAGGCCGCCGCGCGTTGACGCGACAAAGCCGCGCGCGCGAAGCGTTCCAGCAGCAAACGAGCGGCTTCGGTCTCGCGAACATCGGCGAGCAATGCGTCCGGGTCGAGCCCCTCCTCGCGCAAGGTGTCGGCGCGCACCTCGATGTATGCGCGCATGAAGTCGGGCGTGAACTCGGGATGGAATTGCGAGGACACCGCATTCGGCGCGTAGCGCAGCAATTGATGCGGATCGCGTTGCGAGCGCGCCAATACCTTCGCGCCGGGCGGCGGTTCCAGCACCGACTGCCGGTGCGTCGTCTGCGCGGGAAACGAGGGCGGCAACTCGCGCAGGCCCGGCGCATCGTCCATCGAAAGACGGGTGATGGGCTCGGTGCCGATCTCGCGCCCCGCCGGCAGCCAACCGACCGTGCCGCCCAGCGCGTGCGCCATCAACTGGTGGCCGTAGCACACGCCGAACAACGGCGTCTCCGCGTCCATGGCATCGCGAATCCAGCCGGCGGTGTGCTCGCTCCAATCCGCGCGTTCGGTGACCATGGCCGCGGAGCCTGTGATTACGGCGCCGGCGATCTCCGCCGGTTCCGGCAAGGCTTCGCCCGCGTCCACGCGCACCACGCGCATCTGCGTGGCTTGCAGTCGCATCGCGTCACGGAACCAATCGGCGAAGCCGCCGAATCGCGCGCGAAGCGCGTCGGGCGCTTCGCCGGTCTGGATCAGCAACAAAGGGTGCATGGTGTCTGCG